>NZ_JBHOFD010000019.1:0-139544 GCF_046543445.1 Paenibacillus nanchangensis | reverse complement strand
GGTGTTTTCGGCACGAATAACGGAACTGGAGTCCGCCAAGGCATACCAAAGCCCAAAAATTTCAGAAATAACGGCCGCTGGGTCCGGAAAGACCTCCGTATCGTGTTCTGTGGTAATCCGCTGCGGGTGTGTCACAGGAGAGGAATTCGTTACAAAGTGTTATGTATAATGGAGATCGATCTGACAATAAACAGGTGGACCTCACGACACCCATCCCGGCTTGGCATTCTTCCCATTTATACGGATGAACAGATTGCGCAATGTTATTGTACTGCAATCTGACTAGGACGGAAGACATGATGCAGCTCTATCGAAATGATTCAGCTCTGTCGAAATGATGCAGCTCTATCGAAATGATTCAGCTCTGTCGAAATGATGCAGCTCTATCGAAATGATTCAGTTTCCTCACTCAGACTCATGAATTCGCAGAGTATTTCCTTAATTTACAGTTTTCGTACACACCCTAATAGGTGGAAAAACAAACGGGAACGACGGCGATGCCGCTCGGTTCCCGTTTTGTTTTACAAGTGTAATACAAGTGCTTGCGGGCACGGTTGCCTAAATAAGGGCTTACTTTCACCCCTATACGCTAAAGTAGGTTAGCACCGACAGCAGCACGGAGGTTATCGCCATCGCAAGTAAAGGGCGCAGCGCCTTGCTGCGCAGATCCTTTAAGCAGACGTTCAGGCCAAGCCCGGTCATCGCCATCGTCAGCAGGAAGGTGGTAACGAGCGAAACTCCGTTCATCACCGGGGCGGGGATCTGAATTGACCGGCCCAGTACATAGCTGTTGAACACGCTCATCAAAATAAAACCCGCCAAAAACCAGGGGAACTCGATTTTGGAGTTTTGTTCTCCTGGAGACTGTTCTCTGCTGCTTTTTCGTTTCATCAGATGGATCAGCAACAAGCTGAGCGGGACCAGCAGGAATACCCGGCCCAGCTTGGCAAGCAAAGCGATGGCCAGCGCATCGCTGCCCGCAGGAGCACCCGCCAACGCGACATGGGCGATTTCGTGCAGACTGACGCCGGACCAAACACCGTACTGCAGTGCGGACAGCGGTAAAAAAGGCCGCAGCAGCGTATACCCGACTGCAAACACGGTGCCGACCAAAGCGATCAAACCCGCTCCCATCGCGGTATCCTCGTCTTTTGCTTTCAGGATAGGAGAGACGGCCGCAATTGCCGCCGCCCCGCATACACCCGTACCGATTCCGAGCAGCAGTGACAGGGAGACATCCGCTTTCAGCCATTTAGCCAGCAGCATCATTACCGTAATGGCAAAACCAATCGTCACCGCATCCCGGACCAGCAGACCCAGTCCTTGATGAAAAACGGTGTCGATATTGAGTTTCAGGCCAAATAAAATAATCGCCGCACGCAGCAGCTGTTTGGCGGAAAACTGAATTCCCGGGCGGATCTTCTCCGGATAACCGGCAAGCTGACGGTATACGACCGCGATGATAATCGCACAGGCGAGCTGGCCGATCCGGTCAAAGCCCGGCACCTTCGCCAATACGTACCCGGCCATTGCAATTAAAAAAGTAAAGCCGATGCCGCCCAGCCAGCTCCCTGTAGCGAAAGGGGCGGGGTTCGGCTGGGCTGAACCGTTCCCGGACGACGGCAGAGCCGAACCGCTCCTGGACATCGGTAAGGCCGAATCGGCCCTGGACTGTGGCGGGGTTAATCCGCCCCTAGATGATGGCAGGGCCGAGCCGTCCCTTGGCATCGGCAGAGCGAACTCCTCCCTTTGCTGTTTCGCATCCGCATGCGGCAAAACGTGCTGCTGTTTCATTTTTGACGGCCTCCAGTAGATCATTTCTTTGATGACCTTAGCTTAAGACCGGCAGTATAATAAGTAAAATTATATATAATGATGATTACCATAAGTGTTAGATTATGATTAATACCGGGAGGCAAGGCAAATGGATCAGGCATTGATCGTATTTATTGCTGTGGCCGAACAGCAGAATTTTACGCGGGCGGCTGAACAGCTGCATATTACCCAGCCGGCGGTCAGCAGCTACATTCAAGGCCTGGAGCGGGCGCTGGACTGTAAGCTGCTGGAGCGGACCAACAAGTATGTGCGATTGAACAAAGCGGGCGAAGCCGTTTACCGCCATGCGAAAGAGATTATGAACCTGTACACACGTATGGAAAATATTTTGGACGATTTGAAGCATACGGCGCACGGTCCGCTCTCCATAGGCGCAAGTTACACCTTTGGGGAATACATCCTGCCCCATGTGATTGCCGAGCTGCGCAGGCGTTTTCCTTCCGTTCAGCCCGATATTACGATCGCGAATTCCAAGGTCATTTTTGAGCAAGTCAGCCGGCGGCAGCTGGACGCGGGGATTATTGAAGGAGAAATCAGGCAGGCGGAGCATGTTACCACCATACCTTTTGCCGAGGACCGGATGGAAATCGCGGTTTCCGCCAGGCACCCGCTGGCTGGACAAGCGGAAATCACCCCCGCTGAGCTTGAAGCCGAGACGTGGATCATCCGTGAAGAAGGCTCGGGAACCCGGGAGATGCAGGAAAAAACGTTTGAACAGCTGGGGATTCGCCCCCGCAGTCTGATGGTTTTTGGCAGCACCCAGGCGATTAAGGAATCGATTGAAGCGGGGCTCGGATTAACCTTGCTGTCGTTGTGGACCCTTCGCAAGGAGCTTGCGGAAGGCAGCATCCGTCTGCTGAAGCTGCCGGGTTTTCCGCTCAGCCGCCATTTTTCGCTGGTTATGCCGGATTTGGGGTTTCAGACGAAAGCGTCCGAGGTATTTGCCGGAATGCTGCGTGAGCACACAGGATTTCCGAAGATATGAAAGGGTGAAGGGGACCGCCGAACAGAGGGCAGCATAGGAGACGAAAATACCGAAAAGTGGCTGCGCCAATAACGCCGCATGTTGCCGCCTATACGGGTGTGTGTTAAAATCAATTGGACCAAACATCCTACGTTCGAGAATAGAAGAATAGAAAGGGTAAACGATGCTTAAGAAAACAACAAGGTTAACACTGGTAGAGCAGGTTGCCCTGCAGATGGAAGGCATGATCGAATCCGGCAAGTGGGAAGTGGGGAGACGTATCCCGGCCGAGCCGGAGCTGATGGCTGAACTTCACGTCAGCCGCAATACATTACGGGAAGCAATTCGGGCTTTGGTCCATGCGGGACTGCTGCAGACGAAGCAGGGAGACGGGACGTATGTCCGTTCTTCAAGTGTGCTGGGAGTGGTGCTGAAAAAACGCATCGTACACTCCGACATGCTGCAAACCCTGGAGGTCCGGTATGCGCTTGAACGTGAAGGCGCGCATTTGGCTGCGCTGCGCAGAACCGGCGAGGAAGCGCAAGAGCTGCTGCTCCAGCTTGAACGCTGTGAGGACGCTGCCCGGCTCGGAGACCATGACCGGTTTGTGACGGAGGATTTACGTCTTCATCAGCAGATCATCTCGGCGTCCCATAATGAGATTCTGGTGGAGTTATATCAACATATTGCCGAGGCCTTACAGGATTCGATCACCAGCATCACCCGGTATGAAGCGGGGCCGGTTTTTCTGGAGACGCATCGGCAGCTGGTCGAAGCCATCACCGCTCAGGACGCCGACCAAGCGATAGCGGCGGTCCATCGGTATATAACGGAATCACAGCGGGTAATCGCGGCTCAAGGAGCGGTGCAGCCATGAGCGTAAACAGCGATTACAAGCAGGCGAAGCCGTCGGGTTCAGCGAACCCGGCGCAGGCCGCAAACCCGCCGCGGTCAGCAAGTCTGCTGCAGTCAACGAACCCATCGCGGTCAGCCAATCCGCCGCAGTTACCAAAGTTGGATCTGGCAGTGCAGCCTCTTTCGTCAACCAATCCGTCTCAAATCGCAGTATCTGCCGTACCGCTGCCGTCCGGATGGCCGATTGTACTTGGTATCATCCTGATTTCGCTGACGATGCGGTCGCCGTTAACGTCGGTCGGCCCTTTGGTGGGCTCGATCCGGGAATCGCTTGGATTATCGAACACCGCGGCGGGGCTGCTTACGACACTGCCGCTGCTTGCGTTTGCGTTGTTGTCCCCGTTTGCGCCTGCTTTGGCCCGGCGTTTTGGCATGGAACGGCTCCTGCTGTATGCCTTGGTGCTGCTTATGGGCGGGATTGCCGTCCGCTCGCTGCCCGCTGCGCCCTCTTTGTTTGCCGGGACGATAATTCTTGGACTTGCCATTGCGGTGTGTAACGTGCTTCTCCCGAGCCTGATCAAAAGGGATCTGCCGCACAAGGTGGGACTCCTGACAGGCCTGTATTCCGTAACGATGAATATGTTCGGCGCCATTGCTTCGGGACTAAGTGTCCCGATCGCCCGGAATCTCGGTTACGGCTGGAACGGCGCGCTTGGCATTTGGGGGATTCTGGCGCTGCTGGCTGCGGTATTCTGGTTCCCTCAAGTCCGGAAAAAGAAATCGGCTGCCGGTTCAGCAGCCGCTGGTGATCCGGAGCGGCGAAGCCTGTGGCGTTCTCCGCTGGCCTGGATGGTTTCGCTGTTTATGGGGTTCCAGTCGCTCCTGTTTTATGTCCTGATTACCTGGCTCCCTGAAGTTATGACCAGCCGGGGATTCAGCGAGGACGGCGGGGGTTATATGCTGTCGATGATGCAAATTGCTTCGCTGCCTGCATCGTTTGCTGCGCCAATCATAGCGGGACGGATGAAAAATCAGCGTGTTTTGGTGATTTTTACGACTGTATTGTATGTGATCTCTTTAAGCGGACTGTATTTCGGAGACAATTCATTGGTGGCCTTATGGACCATTTTGCTCGGCATTGCCGGGGGCGGAACCTTCAGTTTAGCAATGATTCTGTTTAGCCTCCGCACAAAAAATGCTACCGATGCCGCTTCCATGTCCGGTATGGCGCAATCTGTCGGCTATTTGCTGGCTGCTGCCGGACCGCCTTTGTTCGGCTTGCTCCATGACGCCACGAACAGCTGGAATCTCCCGCTGATTTTGCTGCTTACTGTCAGCGGACTGCTGTTCCTCTGCGGGCTGGGCGCCTCAAGAAACGCTGCGGTATAAGTTACGGTTGCCTGATACGTATCACTGCAACAACGGCCTAGGTCAGAACGCACTGGAAGCGGATGCCCGAAAAGTATAGGATATGGATAATTCATCCATAACCATACACCATCCATTTTGGGATGGGCTAGAGAAAGCGGGGGGCATCATGACAGGGATAACAATTGAGCCGGTAAATGAGGAGAGACTAGAGGCGTTTCTTCTTTACTGCAGACAGTACCGTGACCAAGTGGACGATTCGTTTCTGGTGGAGTCCGAACTAAGCGATTTTGCCATTCACGAGGATTATCCGTCTTATATTGCCGTGGATACGGCGGGGCGTACAGTAGGCGCGGCTTCGCTGATCATTGATGCATATCATCGGCTGGGGCGCCGGGGGAGATTCCGGATTCTCCATACCGAACTTGCAGACCCGGTTGTGTACAGAAGGCTGCTGGAGGCGGCTTTAACCCATGCGCAGGGGCTGGAACATGTTTTTGTGTTTGTTCCAACTGCACAAGAGAAAGTGATGGACACCCTGCCGCTAATCGGCTTTCGCCTTGAACGGTATTCTTTTATTCTTATCAACGACAATCCCGGCCGGACTTCGTATGAAGTTCCCGAAGGGTACGAGCTGCGAAGTTTTCGGAACGGACTGGACGAGGAAGCGTGGGCGGAGGTCCGGAATATAGGTTTTGCCAGGCTGAAAGGGAGCGAAACGCCGATCACACCTGAACTGGTGGCCAAAATGACCAAAGAGGAAGAACATATTGATGGCGGAATGCTGCTGTTATATCACGGGCAAAAAACCGTCGGTATCGTTCGCGGCGCGGACGAACCGTATGACGGCAAGCCGGCAATGAACATCGGGCCGCTTGCGCTGCTGCCCGAATACCAAGGGCAGGGGCTGGGTAGGCTGCTGCTGCGGGCAGCCTTGTCGTTGGCGGCTGAAAGAGGATACGCGCGGGTATCGCTGTGCGTGAATGCTGAAAATGAACGCGCCAAACAGCTCTATTTGCAGGAAGGCTTCTATCAGGCGGAAGCGGTCGCCAATTTTAAATACGAGCTGGATCGCCCATAAATGTAGAAATGCAGAGAGTCTCACTGCTCCGCAAAAAAAAGATCAAACAAGCTCCCCGGCCGATTTTATCGGTGAAGGGGAGCTTTTTGTAATGCGCCTTTTATTTGTATGGATAATAGTGCGGTAATTTAGATTGGAATTCTTTTAAATTCACAATCAAGTGATCGTTATTAAATTCAATTAATGATACACCATCAAATTCCTCAACTTCTGCATCGTATTCACATTTAAAGTACCATTCAACAGCAGTTAAATTGCCTTGATGGATAAACTGTTTTATATTCCAAACCAAAACTGTTCCACGCTTATTCCAATCGTCAAACCAGCTTTCTATGGTGTCTATTCCGTGATATTCCGGTCCATAACATTCTGAATAGACGATGTTTGAGTCGAAGGTATTTCTTAAAATTACTTTGTTTTTGTTAATCCAAGACTCGAAATAGTTTTCAATTACCCGTTCTCGTTCAATCATCCTATCGCCCCCTAATATTATCCAAACAATGTTCATTATAGAACGTTTGTTCCTGATTATCAAATAACAACACCTAAAGCAAAGATTCACGCTGCGAGAAGGCCAGCGAAAGGCATTTAAAATTTTTTGATTGCTAATCGTAAATATTACTATTAATATAGTGGAGGGGTTCATTCGTTCTGACAGAAAAGGCTGAGGATCAAAAACAAGGGAGGAGTCTGCGCTCTATTAATAGTAATATTTACGTTTAAATTCGAAATTGCAGCTGCGGCTGCCTACAAGGACAAGGACCAAACGCGCCAAAGGGATCGGGGAGGGAACAACCGGAAACAACCGAGAACAACCGAGAACAACCGGGAACAACCGGGAACAACCGGGAACAACCGGTTCAGAAAAGCATCAGTAAGTAATGTACATAAGGTTGATCGCCATACAGCCAGAGGAATGATAAAACACCCTATCTATTGGTCCAAACGAGGGAGGAAACCAGATTGAAGAGAGCGGTAAAAATGCTTGCGGCAGTCATGGCGGGAATGGTCCTGCTGGCCGGCTGCGGCAGCGGGAATGGAGAAGAAGCAAAAACCGGGGCTGCGGCCCCCGTTCAGGAGCTGAAATACGCCGCAGCTAAAGATATCAATGACATGAACCCCCACCTGTATCCGGGTTCCATGCCGGCTCAAGGGATGGTGTACGAGTCGCTGGTCGAAAACACCGCGGACGGCGTAAAGCCGCTGCTGGCTGAATCCTGGGATATTTCGGAGGATGGGAAGGTCTATACCTTTCATTTGCGGAAAAACGTAACTTTTCACGACGGGGCGCCTTTTACTGCGGAAGCTGTGAAGCAAAATATAGACTCCGTACAGCGAAACGCGGCCAAACATTCGTGGATCAAGCTGTCGGCGGTGATCGAGAGCTGCAACGTTATTGATGAGCATACAGTCGAACTGAGATTGACGGAGCCGTATTATCTGGCGCTGCTGGAGTTGTCCATGACGAGACCTTACGTCTTTATTTCGCCGGCTGATTTTATCAATGGAGAGACCAAAGACGGGGTCAGCGGATATCACGGCACCGGTCCTTACAAGCTCACCGAGCATAAAACCGACCAATACGCCGTGTTTGAGGCCAATGAACAATATTGGGGCGGAGCGCCCAAGGTGAAACGGATTACCTCCAAGGTGCTCCCCGCAGGCGAAACGACGCTTTTGGCGCTGCAAAAAGGCGAAGTGAATTTTGTATTTACGGACGACCGGGGCACGGACAGCCTGGACGTTGAAGCCATCAAGCGGTTGACCGATACAGGCGATTACCAGGTGAAGCGCAGCGAGCCGATGAACACAAAAATGATTGTAGCCAACACAAGCAAAACAGGCAGCCCCGTGCAGGACACAGCGGTACGCGAAGCACTCTGGTATTCGATTGACCGGGACACGATCAGCAAACAGATCTTCAGCGGAACGGAGGCGCCTGCAGGCACTTTGTTTTCCGCCAACGTGGGTTATGCGGATGTGCCGCTGACGCCGCGGGGCTACGACCTGGACAAAGCGCAGCAGCTGCTTGAGGAAGCGGGCTGGAGCCGGACGGACGATGGAGGTGTGCGGACGAAAGACGGGGCGCTTCTTAAGATGAAGCTGTATTATGACGCGAACTCTTCTTCCCAAAAGACCCAGGCGGAATTGATCCAGAACACGGTGAAATCCATCGGGATGGAGCTGGAGCTGATCGGCGAAGAATCGTCTTCCATCGCAAACCGGCGGTCGACCGGCGATTACGATCTTTTGTTTAACCAGACATGGGGTCTTGCCTATGATCCGCAGAGCACTGTCGCTGCTTTTACATCCGAAGCGTCCTATTATCACTCCACCAGCGGAATAAAGCGGGCGGAAGAGCTATACAGGAAAATTGAACAAGTTATGGTGTCAAAGGATGAGGAAACCCGGAAAGGTCTGTATGCGGACATTTTGACGATCGTGCATGAGGAAGCGGTTTTTATTCCGATCACAAACGGCAGCATGACCGTCGTGGCTCCAGCGGATTTGCAGGGCTTGGACTTCAAGCAGACCCAGTTCGAGCTGCCTTTTGAACGGATGTATTTTGAATAAAAGCATGCCATAAGGAGGCTGCCCATGCGTCTGTATCTCTTAAAACGAACCCTGACCGCCGTGCCGCTGCTGCTCGTCATCTCTTTGTTGACCTACGGTCTGGTGCAGCTGTCCCCCCTGGACCCGGCCGAGGTTGTCCTGCAGGCGCAGGGCGTGCCGAAAATTACGGAGCAGCTGATTACGGAGACCCAGGCGGCATTAGGGATGGACCGTCCATTTTTGGTGAGGTATGCGGATTGGCTGGTCTCCTGTCTGCAGCTCGATTTCGGCCATTCGTACGTCACGGGCAAACCGGTCTGGTCGCTGCTTGGGCCGGCGTTCCTTAACACCTTGAAGCTCACGCTGGCCTCCATGGTTTTTATTGTCGGGTTCTCGATCCTGCTTGGCGTACTCTGCGCGCTGAAGGCGGGGAAACTGCTGGATCAGTCGGTGAGAGGGGCAGCTTTTTTCCTGACTTCGATGCCGTCCTATTGGCTTGCTGCACTGATGATCTGGTATTTCTCCGTCAAACTGGACTGGCTGCCCACAAGCGGCATGGAGTCATACGGCAGTTATATTCTGCCGGTTACCGTATTAACGGTGAGCTATGCGGGGATCTATTTCCGGATTGTCCGGAGCTCCGTCTTAAGCAATCTGAACGAAGACTATGTGCTGTATGCCAGAGCATGCGGACTGCCGGAACGGAAAGTCGTGAGACGTGTCGTAAAAAATTCCATGCAGGTCGCTGTATCGGTCTTCTGTATGGCGGTTCCTATTGTGCTCGGCAGCACGGTTGTAGTGGAAAATATTTTTGCCTGGCCGGGGCTCGGGACTTTGACTGTAAACGCCGTTTTGGGCCGGGATTTTCCGGTCATTCAGGCTTATGTGCTCGTGCTTTCCGCTGCCTTTGTATTATTTAATACACTGTCCGATCTGATCAATGCGGCGGTGAACCCCAAACTGAGGAGGGGGCTTTGATGAAGCTGCTGCAAAAAATAACACAAGACAAGCTTGCGGCGCTATGCTTAACCATCATAGCCGGAGTAATGGCCGCCGGGATTTTTGCCCCGCTATTTGCCCCGCACGACCCTGAACAGGTGCGGATGGAGCTGCGCTACGCTTCGCCGTCCTGGTCCTACCTGCTGGGCAACGATCATCTGGGGCGCTGCATTTTGTCGAGAATGATCTACGGTATCCGTCCAAGCGTGCTTTGGGTGTTCGCGGCAACGGCCGTGTCGGTAACCGCCGGCGCGGTTGCTGGGTTCGCCGCAGGTTATTTCCGGGGCAAAACGGACGCGCTGCTGATGAGAGTATGCGATTGTATGCTGTCGTTCCCCGGGTATGTGATGTCGCTTGCGGTCATTGGCATTCTTGGACCGGGTCTTGAGAACATCCTGATCGCGTTTGTGCTGATGAAATGGGCCTGGTTCGCCCGGGTCATCCGCACCTCCGTGATGCAGCATGCCGAAGCCGAATATGTTAAATTCTCCAAAGCACTCGGAGTTCGGAACCTGAACATCATTTTCAAACAGATTGCGCCGGTTACGCTCCCCGATATTGCGGTTATTGCGAGCAGTTCGTTCGGGAGTATGATTCTGCAGATTTCCGGTTTCTCCTTCCTCGGTTTGGGTGTACAGGCGCCGCAGGCCGAGTGGGGAATGATGCTGAACGAAGCAAGAGAAGTAATGTTCTCGAATCCCGCACTGATGCTTGCGCCGGGCCTGGCGATTGTGATTGTCGTATCGGCGATTAATTACGTGTCTGACGCACTGCAGGTGGCTTTGGATCCGAAGCTGATGCGTTCCGGAGTACAGCAGCACAAGCGGGGCTTGTTGAAAGCCCGTCTGAAAGAGGAAGAGGTGGCCTAGCTGTTATGAACATTCTGGAGGTAACCGATCTGCGGGTATGGCAGGAAGGCGGCCGCGTCATTGTTCCGGGCAGTTCTTTTCAGGTGACAAAAGGCAGCTGTCTCGCGGTTGTCGGCGAAAGCGGCAGCGGGAAATCGGTGTCGTGCCGGGCTGTGATGCGCCTGAATCCGCCTGGTATCCGCCAATCCGGCAGCATCCTGTTTGACGGGATAAATGTAACGGAGCTCTCTGCAAAAGAAATGCGGAAGCTGCGCGGCAAACAAATGTATATGATTCTGCAGCACGGCATGCGCGCGTTTGATCCTTCCAGCGTGATTGGCGTGCATTTGCAGGAGACGCTTGCCCGGCATCAAGGCTGGAGCCGGAGCGAAAGCGCCGCCAAAATTAAACAGGCCATGGAGAGTGTGCGGCTGAAGGACCCGTCGGTGCTCTTGAATAAATATCCGCATGAACTTTCGGGCGGCATGCTGCAGCGGGTGATGATCGCCTTGGCGATTGTGCTGGAGCCCGAGCTCATTATCGCGGACGAGCCAACTACGGCGCTCGATACGATTTCCCAATATGAGGTGGTGGAGCAGCTGATCCAAATGAGGTCCAGGCTTGGCTGCTCGATGATTTTTGTGTCGCATGATCTGGGCATTGTGCGGAAAATTTCGGACGAGGTCCTGGTTATGAAAGACGGCGAGATTATAGAGAGGGGTATGACGGAGGAAGTGCTGGCCGAAGCCAGACATGACTACACCCGCAATATGGTGCAGGCGAAGCGGAAGCTGGAGCGGCATTTCAGCGCAGTGATGGGAGGCGGCGGGATTGCTGATCGTTCAGGGGGTTGAGAAAACCTACATAAAAGGAGGGATGTTCTCCAGACAGAAGCAGGTTGTCCTGCAAAATATCAGCTTTGACGTGCATCCCGGCGAATGTCTGGGCATCATCGGCGAAAGCGGAAGCGGCAAATCCACGCTGGGCCGGCTGCTGCTCGGCATCGAAAATCCCGACCGGGGGAGCATCCGGTTTGAGGGGATGGAGATCGGGCAGCGAAAGGCCCGGCGCGGACGGATCAGCGCTGTTTTCCAGGACTATACTTCGTCGCTGCATCCGTTTTACACGGTGGAACAAGCGCTGCTGGAGCCGCTGCGGCTGAGCAAACATCCCAGGGAAGAGCTGTCAGCCAAGGTGGATTTGCTGCTGCGCCAGGTGGGTTTAGACCCATCATACCGAAAAAAATATCCGCATGAATTATCCGGCGGCGAAGCCCAAAGAGTGTGTATTGCAAGAGCTGTATCGACAGAACCCCGCTGCATCGTATTGGATGAAGCCATCAGTTCGCTGGATGGTTCGGTTCAGTTTCAGGTGCTTGAGCTGCTTAAAGGCCTGCGGGAAACCTATGCCATGAGTTATGTCTTTATTACGCATGACCTTCAGGCTGCCGCCTATATCTGCGACCGTATAATGATTATCCGGGAAGGACAGGTGACGGACATTATTCCCGTGGCGGAGCTGAAGAATGCACAGTCCGGTTATGCGCGTCAGCTGCTGTCTGCAATGATCCCCTAATTCCTGACGGCTGTAAAAATACCGGAGGCCCATAGAGGGAAGAAAGGAGCAGGAAACGTGAAAGGGGCTTTATCCTGGCCTTTTTTGAGGCTGTATTTGCTTACACTACTGTATTTTAGCGCCAATTCCATTCTGAACGTTATCATTCCTTTAAAAGGAGAGTCTGCGGGCGCAACCAATACGGCAATCGGCGTTATCATGGGGGCCTATTTGTTTACGACGATGTTTTTGCGTCCCTGGGCCGGGCGGATCATTCAGCAGGTTGGCCCGGTTCAGGTGCTGCGCATCATTCTGATTCTGAACGGATTGGCACTAGTTCTGTACACCGTTTCAGGGCTGGAGGGGTATTTTTTCGCCCGGATGCTGCAGGGGGCCTGCACCGCTTTTTTTTCGATGTCTTTGCAGCTGGGCATTATCGATTCGCTGCCGGATCAAGACCGCTCCCAGGGCATCTCGATGTATTCGTTATGCGCCGCTCTGCCGGGTGTGATTGGCCCTCTGCTTGCGGTTGGCATGTGGGAGTCGCAAAATGGCGTGCTGTTTCCTGCGGCTATGATTGGGATAGCCGTTCTTACGGGAGCGGTGGGATTCAGCGCCAGGATAGGGAACGGGGAACAGGAGTCGAAGCAGGGCCGTGAAGACTGCGGGGAACGGTACGGCGAGCGTACTCGTGAGCGGATAGGGAAGCATTGCCGGAAGCAAAGGGAACAATTCCGGGAGCAGCTTGGGGAGCAAAACCGGAAAGGACACGGGGACAGTACCGCCGCCAAAAGAGGGTCTATGCTTCACTCTTTCAGCCAGCTGTTCACCAACCGGCAGCTGTTCAGATGCTGCGTATTAATGCTGGGGGCTTCCATTGTATTCGGCGCAGTAACAACGTTTATTCCTTTATACGCGCCGCAAATCGAATACGGGAACGCCGCTGTTTACCTGATGCTGCAGGCCGGAACCCTGGTCGCCGCGCGTTTTTTTCTGCGCAAAAAAATACCGTCCGACGGGATATGGCATACTCCCTTTGTGGTGACGATCCTGTTCCTGCTTACCGCCGCTGCACTCTGCATCAGTGCCGCCCAAAAAGGCGGCGGGATCGTTTTTTATGCCGGTGCCGTAATGATGGGGATCGCGCAGGCGCTGCTGTACCCCGCGTTAACTGCCTATTTAACTTTTGTCCTGCCCAAAGCCGAACGGAATGTGCTGATCGGCTGGTTCATTGCCACCGCAGATTTGGGCGTCTCCATGGGAGGAGTAGTATTTGGACCGGTCGCTGACGTTTCGTCTTTTCCGGTGGTGTATCTCATCTGTGCGGCGCTGGGTGCGCTGCTCCTCAGCTTTGCTTATGAACGCCGCAAAACCTTTACCCGTCCGTAATAATGGTTCCCGCTCCAGTTCGGTGCAGCCGTGGCAGATTGTAACGCGTGACATGCACATAAATCCTTCCGTCCTCTGGGACAATGAATACATCACTCCAAGATTGGAAGGTGGGTTTTATGTTCACATTGCTGCTGTTTTTGGCTGAGCGGGCAGGGTCTGTATGCAAAAGACAGCTATCGTCCGCGCTGAAACCTGGCGCAATTTTCGCACTGCTGTTCTTTTTCGTCACCTATGGCACAGCCGCAGGTGCAGCGGAAGGCACGGCTCCAGGCGAAAGCGGAATGGACCCGGGGAAGGGGAGGGCGCGAATCGCCCTCATTGTCGACGACTTCGGCAACGGGCTGCGCGGAACAGAGGCGATGCTGAAGCTGCCCGTTAAGTTTACCGTGGCAGTTATGCCGTTTCTCTCCACTTCCAAAAAAGATGCCGAAACCGCCTACCGGCTTGGACACGATGTGCTGCTGCATTTGCCGATGGAGCCGCGTTCGGGCAAGCCGGAATGGCTGGGGCCGGGTGCCGTGCTGACGAGCATGACGGACGCGGAAATCCGCAGCCGGGTGGAAGCCGCGCTGGAGCAGGTGCCGCATGCGGTGGGCATTAATAACCATATGGGCTCCAAGGTGACCGGCGATGAACGGGTCATGGCGGCCATTTTGTCCGTCTGCCGGGAACGGGGCCTGATTTTTGTGGACAGCCATACCAATTACCGCTCTGTCGCCGGCAAGGTAGCGGTCTCCATGGGTCTTCCGCCGGTGGAGAATCAGCTGTTTCTGGATGATGTCCATTCCCGGCAGCATGTGCTGAAGCAGCTAAGGCTCGCCCGGAAACAGGCGGAAAGCCGGGGGTACTGCATCGCGATCGGCCATGTTGGCATTCAGGGTCCGGAAACCGCAGCGGGGCTGTACGCAGGCATCGACGAAACGGCGAATGCAGTCAGGTTCGTCAAGATCAGCGAATTGGTCAAAGAAGAATGGGGCTGGAATGCTGTGGTCACACTCCCATAAGATAAGTAACGACGCCGTCGGCGACCGCTTCCGCCAGCTTTTGGCGGCCGGCAGGACTGCACAGCAGCGCGCGGTCTGCCGGGCTGCTGATAAAACCTGCCTCAACGATCACGGCGGCGCCGCTCGTTTGATTAAGCAGGTAAAACGGCTTCCCTCCCTTAGGAACCGCCCGGGTTCCATAGATTGCGTTCAGCTGTTCTTGGATGGACCGGGCCAGCAGATAACTGCGGCCTTCTTTGGACCGGTACAGTACGAGCGGCCCCCGGCTTGAAGCGGATGGCGACCAGTTCACATGAATACTGACGACGAGTCCTGCCTTAAGCGTTTCGGCCAATTCTTTGCGCTGCGCCAGATCGCGGGTATGACGGGAGCGGGAATTCAGCCACCGGTTATCATCGCTAAGCGCGTAATCCCCATCCCGGTTGAGTACCGCCAGGTACCCGCCGGCTTCTAGCAGCCCGTATAATCTCCGGGCAAGATCCAAGGTAATGTGCTTCTCCAGAATATCGCCGTGCGACGCCCCGCCGTCGATTCCTCCATGACCGGCGTCGATCATAACCACCGGAATCGAGCTGCCGAGCGGAGAGCCGGGGGAACTTTTGATGCCGGCGGCTTGTACCGGGATATTTGTCAGCAGGGATAACATCAGGAAGAGAACAAAACATCTAACCTGTCTACCGGAGCGCCGGGGAATAACGCCGTATTTGTCCATTGTGAACCCCTCCTAATACTGGATTCTGTTAGAATGTGTCAACTTGTTCAGCTTCATGCAGGGAAAATGCCGTTTAGGACGGGAGCATTCGGAGAAAACTAGAAGCAGGCGGAAGCGGACCATTGCACAGTGTAGAAAGAATCTGGAGGTGACACAAATGGGAGCGCCCTCAGGCGACGAATTGGTAAAATACATTACCGAGCGGTTTGTCGGTTATATCGAGACACCGAAGGAAGAACGCAGCCGAAGTAAGGAAAAGACCCCTTGGTCAGTTACTTGGTTTGGCATGCTTCCCGTAGGATTATCCTTGTGGCGAAGCGGCCGCAAAGAAGCGCGGAACGCGGGGAAACGCCGCGGGACCGGGGAATAGCGTCTGGAGTGGGGCGATTGCAGCCATCCAGCGATTGAAATGCATTCTTAAAGCAAACATCGGATTCCTTGGAGGGAAAACGGTGAACTTTAAGGGTGCATTTTTTTTATTGCGAACAGCAGTAGTGTGAAAACGGTTTAGTGAGGTGAGACAGCGGTTCGAAAACGGCAGACTGCAAGCCCGAAACCCAGAACCTGCGTCCATCCCGTAATCCGCGGCCGATCTTATACAATTAGAAGCAGCAATGACCGGATGGCTTCGCGGAACCGGTCGGGCCCGGCAATGATGACCGGTTGACTGCATGGGACCGATCGGGTCAGCTAAGATGACCGGATGGCGCTTCCGCAGGGCCGGTTGGGTCAACAGACAAGATGGCGGAGACTTTCAGCCGCTGCAAAGCATAATGAGGAGGGATTGTATGCAGCCTGCAGTACAGCCTGCGACACGGCCAAACCCAAGGAAAAGGGGGCTCCTGGACGAGAAATACCGTTTGTTTTTGTATGCGCTTCCTTTCCTGCTGCTCGTTCTGGTGTTCAGTTATTTCCCGCTTTATGGCTGGGTGTATTCGTTTTTTAACTACCGGCCCGGCTTCTCCCTGGCTAACTCGGAATTTGTGGGTCTAAAATGGTTCCAGTCGATCGTGGCCAATCCGACCCAAACCAAGGAAGTCATCCGTGTGATGAAGAATACGTTCGCCATGAGCACCTTGGGCATCGTAACCTCTATTTTTCCGGTGATTTTCGCGATCATGCTCAGTGAGATCAAAAATACCTCTTACAAAAAGCTGGTTCAGGTTCTAACGACACTCCCGAACTTTATCAGCTGGGTGCTGGTGTATTCCATCGCTTTTATGATGTTTTCCGTGGACAGCGGCATCGTCAACAAGGTGCTGATCGACCTTGGCATTCTGGACCAGGGCGTCAACTTCCTGGCTTCGGACAGTCATACCTGGATTAAAATGACCTTGTGGGGGCTGTGGAAAGGGCTCGGCTGGGGTGCAATTATGTATATTGCGGCGATTACCTCCATCGACCAGGAACTCTACGATGCCGCCAAGGTTGACGGCGCAGGCCGCTTCCGGATGATCTGGCATATCACCGTTCCGGGCATTATGCCAACATACTTTGTTCTGCTGCTCCTGTCTATCGCCAACTTCATCAACAACGGCATGGAACAATTTTTTGTATTCCAGAACGCGATCAACAAAGATCATATTGAGGTGTTGGACCTGTATGTGTACAACGTCGGGATGCTTGGCGCCAGCTTTTCCTTCGCCACCGCGATCAGCATGCTGAAATCCCTCATTAGTATTGTCCTGCTGTTCTTCGCTAACGGCTTGTCCAAGCTGGTCCGGGGAGAATCCATCATTTAGGAGGAGTTGTTATGCGCAGCAAACTTGGCGACCGCACATTCAACATCATTAACTATACGCTGTTTGGTCTCTTTACCCTGATGTGCGTGTTTCCGTTTTATTATCTTTTTATCAACACCATCAGCAATAACGATTTAAGCTCCCGCGGTCTTGTAACCTTCTGGCCCAAGGGGATTCACTTCAGCAACTACATTGAGGTTCTTAAGCTGAAAGGGCTGGGTCAGGCTACGCTCGTTTCGGTGGGCCGGACAGTCATTGGCACCGCGTTGACCGTTCTCGGCTCTGCATTCCTTGGCTTCCTGTTCACGAAGCGGAAAATGTGGGCGCGGCGGTTCTGGTACCGGTTCGTTGTCATTACGATGTACTTCAACGCCGGCATCATTCCGTGGTTCATCATTATGATGAACCTTAACCTGACTAACAACTTCCTGGCGTATATTCTTCCGACCATCGTTTCTCCTTTTTACATCATTCTTGTAAAAACCTTTGTGGAATCCATTCCCGAAGTGCTGCAGGAATCGGCGGAAATGGACGGGGCGGGCCTCATGACTTTATTTATCAAAATCGTGTTTCCGCTGATCACGCCGATCCTGGCCACCATCGCCATTTTTGCGGCGGTTGCCCAGTGGAACTCCTTTATCGACACGGTCTTCCTGATGACGGACTCCAAGTACTATACGCTGCAGTTTGTCTTGTACAAATATTTGAATGAATCAACTTCCCTGGCGGCCATTATCCGGAATTCCCAAGGCTCGGCCAGCATGGATTTGTCCAATATGCAGACGGCGACGTCCATCCGGACAACCGTATCCATGATTGTCGTGCTGCCTATCCTGTTTGTTTATCCGTTTTTCCAGCGGTATTTCGTCAAAGGCATTATGATTGGCGCGGTAAAAGGCTGATGCCTCTCGCGCTGAACTGAACCGGATAACAAATATACAGATTGAACTATTGAATGACAGGAGAGAGGAGAGGACACGGAGGCAATTTGGAGATGGAGGAGCGAACGCGATTGCCTTTATTTTCGGAGTTCTACCACTAAATCAGGAATACCAATCAAGAACTCCGAAAATAACAGCAACCGGAAGTCCCAAATTCGCCGCAGTGTCAGTTCCATTCCACCTGTCTTTCTTAAGTTCAATCTATATAGATGGATTTAAGGGGGTGGTTGGCTCAGCAAGGGTGAGGCCACGTCATACCGATAGCTTTGAATGGGATGGAATGATAAAAGGGAGGCGAAGGTTTTTGAAAAAAACTAGAAGAATAGGGTCTTTACTGCTTTTGGCAAGTGCATTAGTTATGAGTTCGGCAGCCTGTTCAAATAACAATAATGCAAGCTCTCCATCCGCGTCAGCCCCTAGCGTTTCGTCAGGAACTGGCGAAACGGCCAACCGGGAAGAATACACCATCGACGTCTTCAGCATGCTGTCCAATTTCTCGGGCGAGCAAACCGGCTGGTTTGCCAAGGTGGTAAAGGACAAATTTAATATCAAGCTGAACATTATTTCCTCCAACCTGGAGGGCGGGGGCGATGTGAAGTTCAACGCCATGATGTCCTCGGGCGATCTGGGCGATCTGGTGGTATTCGGCGACGACGGCCAAAAATACCGGGACGCCATTGATGCCGGCATGCTGACGGACTGGACCAAAGACGGTCTTTTGGACAATTACGGCAAAAACATCCTGAAATACGCGCCCAAGGCGATCGAAAAAAACAAAACCAACTTCGGCGGCGGGTCCAGCGTTTACGGGATCGGATTTGACGTCGGAGAAGACAAACCGGGCCCATCTGAAGCCAAGGAAATGACCTATCACCCGAACTTGCGCTGGGACCTCTACGAAAAAATCGGCAAACCTGAAATCAAAACGATGGAAGACTATTTGCCTGTGCTCAAAAAAATGCAGGAAGCCGAGCCGCAAACCGAAACCGGCCGCCCGACCTACGCGTTCTCCATGTGGGCGGATTGGGACGGCAATATGATGATGCTGGCCAAAGCCTGGGCCGGTCTGCACGGTTATGAAGAAAACGACGGCTTCAGCCCCGGCGCCTTCACCTTGGTTTCCGCAGACGAGGAGAAGGTTCAGGGTATCCTGGACGAAGACGGGTATTACCTGCGGGCTTTGAAATTGTATTTTGACGCCAACCAAATGGGCCTCGTCGATCCCGATTCGCTGACACAAAAATTTGACGACGTCATCAACAAAACCAAAGATGGCCAGGTGCTGTTCTCGATGTTCTCCTGGGCTGACGATACGTATAACACACCGGAAAGACTGGCTGAAGGCAAAGGTATGGAACTCGTTCCGTTCAAAGAAGAACGTACGTATTCCTACGGGTTTGACCCTTATGGCGGAAACCGGGTGTGGGCAATTGGCTCCAAAGCGGAGCATCCGGAGCGGATCATGGAGTTCCTGGATTGGCTGTACAGCCCGGAAGGCTCGATGATCGCCAACAATGGTCCGGAAGGCATGGCCTGGGAGCTGAAGGACGGAAAGCCGGTGCTGACCGCGTTCGGCGAGCAGGCGTTACCGGCTAATGACACCCAGGTTCCTGATGAGTTCGGCGGCGGTACCTGGAAGGATGGCCGCAACCAAATTAACAATACCACCTTTAAACTGACGGCCGTCAACCCGGATAACGGGGAGCCTTACGATTACAATCTGTGGTCTTCGACGCTGGCCAAAACTCCGAACAAGCTGACGGAGAACTGGCGGGCGGCCATGGGCGCAAACACGCCAAAAGAGTATCTGGAGAAAAACAACCAGTTGGCCATTAACAAACCGATCTTCACCGGCACCGCTCCGGAAGTATTGAGCACAGAGCTGGAACAGATTCGCGGCCAAGTGGCTACGGTAATCAAACAGTACTCCTGGAAGATGGTGTTTGCCAAAGACCAAGCCGAGTTTGACAGCCTGAAAAAGGAAATGACCGAAAAAGCCAAAGGCTTGGGGTATGACAAAGTGCTGGAGTGGAACAAGGCGCAAAATCAAAAAACCTTTGAATACCGGAAAGCGGCGAAATAGCTGCCGCAGCCGGCTGGCGTAATATGTTCATAGAAGCAAGGATGCGTCCGGAGCGCATTCTTGCTTTTTGTTGCCCGAGATTCTGCCTGATGTTACATTAACTATAGATAGAAAAAAATGGCGGGAAGGTGTTACCGTTTGATTGGACGGCTGTTCAAGCGAGGCAGACGGAAGGAGAAATCCCTGCGCCGGACGCTCGCCCTGTACCTGGTAATCGATTCCCTTTTGCCGCTTTTGCTCGTAGGCGCCCTTGCCTACGCGTCCGTATACTCCGTTTTGTCCAACAAGGTGAGAAGCGGGATAGACGCCAGCCTCAAGCTGGAGGCGGCCAATCTTGAGAACGCTATCAAAAATCTCGATTTTGCCTCCAAGCAGTTTGCTCTGGACGCCCAGTTTGTGAATGAGGTATCCAGATATCTGCAAGAGAAGCAGGTCTACAAGAAAGCGCAGATTCTGGAGTCTATCCAGGAAAAAATCAATCTGGTTAACTTCACCAACCCTTACCTGGGATTAACCGCTTATGTCATGCCGGATGCCCCGGATCCCGTACTGTTCACCAATCTGAGCATCAAAGACAGGTTTGACCGCGACCGGCTTCCCCGGTTCGTTCAATACAATGGGGGCGCGTATTACGGGCCGCATCCTACCCAGTACAGCTCCCGCAGTAAGCTGGTGTTTTCGGAAATGCGGTTTATGCGGGTAAAAGGCGAGCACCCTGTTTTTGTCTACCTGGAAACCGACTACAGCCAATTCGAAACCATCCTGAACGACCAATCCTACGGAATGAAAGTCGCCCATTTCCTGGTGAATGATGTCAGCGAGATCGTATACACCGACCACCCCGGTTGGCCGGAAGGGGTGAAGCTGGCGGTTACGGAGAACGGGAGCGGCTACCAGAAGACCCACGGGTACCATCTGTTCCGTTTCAAAAGCCAGCAGGGCTGGCAGCTGGTCACTGCCGTCAGCGGGGCCACGTTTAACAGCGAAATGCATGACTGGATCAAGACTATGATCGTGATGGTCCTGGCGACTCTGGTGTTCGCTATTTTTTTGGCCTGGATGATCTGGAAGCAGTTTTACCGGCCCCTGCGTAACGTCAATGCGGAAATCGTGCGGATGGTGGACAATCGAACCCGCCCGGTTGCTTACACCAACGTGGAGGAGTTTGACTTTTTGCTGGGGAATTTCCAGAAGATGAAGGATGAAATCAATGTATTGATCGAGGCGGTCAAAACCAACGAAAAAGAAAAAGGGCGGTTTGAGATTGAAAAGCTGCTAAGCCAGATCAACCCCCATTTTCTGCATAACACGCTCAACAGCGTGCAGTGGATGGCCCGCATGAACGGGCAAAAGGATATTGACCGCCTGGTGACGCTTCTGATCAAAGTGCTTCATTATAACCTGGGCAAAAACAGCCTGATTGTGACCATCGCGGACGAAATAGAAGCGGTGCGCAATTATATGGAGCTGCAGCGGATCCGGTACGATTACGAATTTGAGTTCCGGATGGACATAGCGGAGGAGACACTGCATGTGGCGGTGCCCAGGTTCCTGCTGCAGCCGCTCGTGGAGAACGCTATCTATCATGGAGCCAGCGACCGCAAAGGGCAGCTGGATATTTCCATCCGGCAGTTGGAGCCGGACTGCGTGCTTATAACCGTAAAGGACAACGGCAATGGCATGGATCCGGATACGGCAGCCAACATTTTTACGGACGACGAGGCGGGCAGGAAACGAGGACTCGGCATCGGCTTGTCGTACGTGTTCCGCATGCTGAAACAATTTTACGGGGACCGGATGAAGCTAGGAATCGAAAGCGAGCCGGGCAAAGGCACCGTGGTCACCATTGTGATCCCCAAGCTTGGAAAGGAGCACTTCGATGATTAGAGCCATAGTTGTGGACGATGAAAAACTGGTGCGCAAAGGCTTTATCTCCATGATGAATTGGGCGGCGTTCGATATTGTGATTGTCGGGGAAGCCCCGGACGGCCATACCGCGCTTGAACTGCTGAAGGAGACGGGGGCCGAACTGCTGTTTGTCGATATCACGATGCCGGGCATGTCCGGTTTTGAACTGATCCGGCTGGTCCGGCAGCAGTTTCCGCATGTGCGGTCCGTGGTGCTCACCTGCCACCATGAGTTCGAATACGTTCAGGAAGCGCTGCGCCTGGGGGCGATCGACTATGTTGTAAAAACACTGCTCGAAGCGGAAAACGCGGACGAAACCATCGGGCGGATCGCCGAACGTTTCCGCTGGGAAGAAGCCTCGAAGGCCGCATTTTCCCAGGGGTCTGCTGTGGGCGAATCCTCCGCCTCATCCTGTCTTGTGTTCAAACCCCTTGTTCCGGCGGCTGACAAAAGCGAGCTGTTTCAGCTGTCGGCCGTACGCTGCAATCCGCTGGTCCAACTGGAAGAACTGGTCGTCGTTCCGCTCGTAAGTCCGGTCAAGCGCCAGGAGCTTGGCCGGGATCTGTCACGGAGTCTTTTGGAACGCTGGGTGATATCGATGGTAACCGGCTTGGAAGGCCGGTCAATGGAGGAGGTCCGGTCGAACCTGCTGGAGCGGTTCGGCAACGCCTTATACTACCAGGAGAACCCTTCCGCTCCGGTTATGCTGGAATACACGCAGCTCGCGCAGTATGCGGCGGCGGATGCGGCCAGCGGCGCGGGGGAATGGAGCCGTTTGTTCGGCGACCTGAAGTGGACGCTGCTCCCTGCGGACTGGCAGGCGATGTGCCAAAGGGTTGAAGCGGAGCATCCGCCCGCCGGGGTCCTTCGTTCTGTTTCGGAGGCCTTGTGCAAAGACTGGGAAGGGGTTCTGTTCAGCTCTGACGAAGCCGGGCAGCTGCGGTCCGCCGCTGTGCGCTGCCGGACGTGGCAGGGGCAAAAGGAGTGGTTCCGCCGCTTTGCGAACGACGTCCAGGCCCGGACGCTGGAGCTTGGGTTTACCAAAGAGGTGATGCTGTGCATGATTGGTGCGATGGTTTACATGAAGGAAATGTCCTGCAGCAAAATTACGCAGGCGGAAGTGGCGGACCAGGTCAAAATGAGCCGGAGTTACTTCAGCCAATGTTTTGCCCGGTTCGCCGGGGAGCCCTTTAATGTTGTCCTCCGGTCCATGCGGATGGAGCAGGCCAAAACCTACCTGCTTGAAAGCGATACGCCGGTTTACGAGATCGCCCTGTCGGTCGGATTCGAGGACGATAAGTATTTCAGCAAGCTGTTCCGGGATATGGTCGGCAAATACCCGACCGAGTTTCGTCTGATGGGCGGGAAGCTGTTTTGAGGGACAGCGGTTACCGTCCGGGTGATGAGGAGCGCAGGAACATATTTGGAAAAGATATAGGCTGACAGGGGACATGTGTGGTAAGGGGCATATCCAGACAGGAATATATCCTGGCAAGGACTTAGCCGGGCCAGGATAGGTTAGGTAAGGGGCTGGTCCGGACCAGGACTTAATCGGTAGGGGGTATTATATAGCGATGCGGTGAGGAGGAGACAGGTGGCAAGAAGGCGGGTTCTTTTGGGGTGTGTCATGCTGGTCTTGCTTGGTGCCTGCACCGGCAATGATCTTAATCCGCCCGTTTCGGGTGGCAGGCCGCTGCTGGCTGTTCCCGCCGGGGAAGAGGCGGCCTTCGGCCAGTTTCAAGAGCCGGTTACTCTCCGGATCGGCCTGCACATTCCGGTGTTGGACAACAATCCGGTCATTCCGTATATCGAGAAACTGACCCATATCCGGGTGGTCCATCCCTGGGAAGCTGAAGGGGAGACGGCGTATGAGCAAAAAATCAACCTGGCCATGGAGAGCGGCGATCTTCCCGACGCGATGATGGTCAGCCGGAAGCAGCTGGATGCGCTGATTGAGGCAGATCTGATCGAAGAGTTAACCCCAATTTACAGCGAATACGCTTCCCGGCAGGTAAAAGAGATCTATGCTTCCACCGATGGGGCGGCGCTTGCGGCCGCCACCCGCGGAGGAAAACTGTACGCACTGCCGAATGTTGCCATCGAAGCGGATTATACGACGCTGCTGTGGCTGCGCCGCGACTGGCTGGAGAAGCTGAAGCTTGCGCCTCCCCGGACTTTGGAGGATGTAGAGCGGATTTTGACTGCGTTTACCGAAAGAGACCCCGACGGGGACGGGCAAAAGAATACCTCAGGGCTGCCGGGATATAAACTGCTGGTTTACGGGAAAAAGCCGTTTATCGGCGGCTTCGACCCGGTGTTCAACAGCTATGGCGCATTTCCTAAGAGTTGGATCCGCAGCGCATCGGGCCGGGTGGTTTACGGGTCCATACAACCCGAAAACAAAGCTGCTTTAGCCAGGCTGGCGGACTGGTACAGCCGCGGCTTCATCGACCCGGAATTCGTTCTGAACGAAAACGTGGAAACCGCGATTGCTGAAAACCGGACGGGTTCATTTTTTGGTCCGTGGTGGGCGGCTTATTGGCCGCTTGGCGGCTTCCTGTCCCTTGACGCCGATGCCGACTGGCAGGCGTACGCGGCGCCGCTGCAGTCCGACGGTTCCTTCCGTGTGCATAGGGAAGCCGTTTCGGACCGTTTTTTTGTAGTACGCAAAGGGTATGAACATCCGGAAGCTGCGGTCAAGCTGGTTAATGTGCTGACCCGGCTGGAGCGCAAAGAAGATTCCCATACGGCGGATGTGGACAAGCTGGAGGAGGAGGCCGAACGCGCTAACGTTATGCTGCACAACTATTATCCCATCGATCTGATTCTCGACGACTCGGATGGCGTGACACGGCGGTACAAGGAAATGGAGGCCGTACGGGCCGGTAAAACGAAGCTGGAGGACCTCCCGAGAGAGACGGGGCTGCTGTACAAAAGAATTTATCAGGAGGATAAGATTCTTCGGCAGCAGCCCGCCGCCTGGTCGGATGCGCTCGCATACGGATCAGGCGTCAACACCCTGCTGAATCAGCAGTTGGTCAACACCGCCAGCGCTTTTGTAGGAACAACCCCTGCGATGGAAGACAGCTGGGAGATGCTTACGGAGCTGGAGAACGAGACTTTTTTAAAAATCATTACCGGACAGCTGCCGGTGGACGCCTTTGACGAGTTTGTCAGGGAGTGGAAACGTCTGGGCGGCGAGAAAATTACTAACGAAGTGAATGAGGCCGTCTCTCCCTGAAGGATTGAACATCCTAAAGGAGTAAGTCCCTGAAAAGGTGAAGATGCGCCTGCAGTTCAAGGAAGTGATGTCCCGCTTCTTCTGAAGCGTTTGGTTTTTGGCCGCAACTAGCTTTGAGGAAGCGGAGCCGGTTCGCCGGAAGGCAGCGGATGGAAGCTGCCTTTTTCCTGGAGCAGTGCGCCGAGCGGAACAAAACGTACACCGGCGCCATTTGGCAGCGCAGCGTATTCGGTCTGCCTTTCTTCGTCGGGCTGGTCCGGCAGGGCCGTCCAGCGTTGGACGCCGGAGAGAATAAACGGGGCCGCGAGCAGTCCGCCGCCTGTCCGGCTGCGGAAGACGATTCGGCTCCGGTCAAGCACACCCGACAGGCTGCCAGAAGCGGCGGCCCCGATTGTAACCGGCGGCTCTGCAAGCCAGCTTAAGTCTGCCGCCGGATCATCTTCTTCGGCTCCGGCGGTTACTTCGGCTGAAGCTGGAGTCCAGTCCCGATTGATCCCGCCGATCGGGGCGCTATGCTGGTTTAGCGCCTGTTCGGCTGCGCTCCGGGGCAGAAGCTCCGGTTTCCATGCGTGGAGATAGTAGACGGAGCCGGTGTCATCGCTAAGCTTCCACAGCGGGCGAAGCGGCAGATAGACCGCTTCCAGCTTTACCCGCGGAATCGAAGAAATCGGAATAAGGGCATCCTGCGCCAAAACCCGGCGCAGTTCGGTCAGACTATAGGGCAGGCCTTCAGTGCCTGCTCCGTATTCACTCAGCATGTAGCCGCCGTCCGTTTTGGCTGCGATGATCAGATAACCGATCCGTTCCTCGCCGCGCATCACATTCACCAGCCAGCCGTGGGTGCCTGGGCCAAGCGGGTGAATTTTGAGTTCGGCACCGGACCATCCGGTAAAAGGAGGAGCGGCGGCCAGTTTGGCGACAGCTTCTTTCACGAACAACCGCAGCTCTGCCGGTCCGGAGGTTTCGGGCAGAACCAGCCCGGTTTTCTGAGGTGTTGGCGTGGCGGCTGCTTGGGATGCTGGCGCAGCAGTCGCTTGAGTAGGAGCGGTTGGTTGAGTGGCATTTTGGGCTGTTGGGGGAGCGGTTGCTAGATCGGCTGTCTGAGCTGCTGATGTAGACGTTGCGTGAGCTTCTGGTGAAGCGGCTGTATGAACCCCTGATGGAGCGGCTGCTTGAGCTGCTGATGAAGCGTTTAGTTGCGCTGCCGGAGCAGAGGCCTTTTGGGCGGCTGTTTCCGTACCTGACGGCCCCGCGGCAGCCGCAGACGCCGGTGCAGGTTGAACCGGGAACAGCTGGACGGCTGCGGCGATGCAAAAAGAGATCAACAGTGTACAACGTATCGCGGTACGTTTAGGGCGTAACCAGTTATATAACGGTTTCATTTAACGCTCCTTTCAGTAAAACGGGCGGTCCGGTCAGGGCTTGACCGGACAAGGACAAGTCTATAGTTATCGTACAGGACAACCGCTGAAAAGACTGTTGCTTGCTGTCACGCTGCTAAGCCGCGTGCGGCTGATTTTTTGCCTGATTATAGCGAGCCTGGTCGCACGGAGCGGACTTAGCGCAGATGGTACAAACCGCAGGAAACGACGGTTACCGCGATTTTGGGCTCATACTGCCAGGTCATCTCTTCCTTGCGGCGGAGGTACTGGGCTTCGATCTCCGCCCGCTTTTCTTCGTCAGGCTCCTCCAGCAGCGGCTGATAATAAGCGTCGACAATTCCAAGCTCCAGCGCCAGCCGCTTTCGTGCCTGCTCCGCCCAGCCGTAATCCTGTCCTGCCAGTGACTCGGCAAGCGTGGTCTCCAGCCGGTCAGCCCCCTGCTTGAGCGATAGAGCGTGGGGCAGCACATGCATGTTCTCCGGCAGCCGGGGAATCAGCTCGCGCTGCCCAAGCCGCTGCTTAAAGCGCTCATCGACTTCACCCGTGGCCAGCGATACGCCCAGGAACCGCAGCTCCTCGCGCTTCAGGTCGCAGGTGAATTCGATTTTGCAGCACAGCCCGAGCCAAGGTTCGTAGGCGGCCGACAGCGGAGCGGATCGCTGCTCTCTGCCGGGCTCTTCGAACAGGTACAGGTATCGGCCTTCCTCACGGGCGGCGGACCAAATCTGCCGGAGCCGGCGGCTGCCGTATCCGACGTCTTCGCGGCGGATCAGTCCGGGTCCAAGCCGCGGCAGAGAAGGGACGATCCCGAAATACCGGCCGAGAATCGTGTCCTGCGGTGCCGCGGGCGCGCCTGCGGCTTGGGCTGGAGGGGGCGGGGAGCCAGCCGGACTGCTGGCGCCTTGCGGTAAACCGCCCGGGACAGGAGTCGGCCCGCTGTGCCCTTGAGCCAGAGCCCCAGAGGCAGGAGACGGGCCATCTGATCCTTGAGCCGAAGCGCCCGGGGTAGAAGCTAGCCCGCCGGCTAATCCACCGGGACCTGCAGCACCACCGGCCTGGCCCCCTGCCAGACTGCCGGGGGCCTGAGCTGGTCCGCCCGGCATCCGCGCGGGGTTGCCGACGCCCGGTGCATTGCCGCTTGCACCCCGCGGCGGAGCTTCCTTTTGCCCCGCGTCATAAGCTGCCGGGTCAAACACAAACGTAAAGGACAATGTCTCCGGCGGCGCGCCGGTGCGTTCGACAAACCCCCAGTAATAGGGGCGGTCGGTCAGCATTTTGTCGGCTTGGGGCGACAGCTTGACCGTGACATGGTGCGGGGAGGATTCGAGAATCGTGCATTCGGTCGCCTCCAGATACTCCAGGACCTGTTCCCGGACCTGCCGTGCATCCAGCGTCATTGTGTGCTCTCCTCCTCCACATGCTGCCGCAGCTCGTGCAGGCTCCGGCCGAGATGGTCCATTTTGCGGCGGATATCTTCGTCTCCGTCCGATTCGAGCATGATCTTCAGCAGACTTTTTTCCAGCGACTCGCTGCGCTCGAAGCGCTCAAGAATAACGTCGAGCCCGCCGATGACCATTTCGAACATGTTGATTTTTTCGTGAAGCAGATGGAGGATATGCTCCTCGATCGTTCCCACAGTGGACAAATTGTAGATCATCACGTCGTTCTGCTGTCCCAGCCGGTGTACGCGGCCGATCCGCTGCTCGACCCGCATCGGGTTCCACGGGAGGTCAAAGTTGATCATATGGTGGCAGAACTGCAGGTTGATGCCTTCGCCGCCCGCTTCGGTGGCAATCATGACCTGGGCGCGTCCGCGGAACAAATCCATCATCCAGTCCTTTTTGCCGCGGTTCATGCCGCCGGAATAAGGAACGCTGTGAATTCCGTGCTCGCGAAAATAATGCAGCAGGTACTCCTGGGTTGCCCGGTATTCCGTGAACACGATCGTTTTTTCCTGCATGTCCTTGATGAGCGAAATCGTTTTCTCCGCCTTCGTGTTGGCTTTGACCGTTCGAATGGTGCGCAGAAGATCCATCACCCGCTCAAACAGAGGAGAATCATCCGGCAGCTTTTTTGTCAGATTGGCCAGTGTCAAAAAAACCGCGTCCCGGCTGCTGCACACCTCCCGCTGAAGCGTTACCAGGGAAAGCATGCTGCTCAGGTTGCCGCCGGATGCCTGATACTGGTCTTTGACAAAGGCTGTGACCCCGTCATATAATGACTTTTCTTCGGCGGAAAGCGTCAGCGGGACGTTGCGGACATGGCGTTTGGTAAAAGCGACCGGGCCGTCGCCCCGGCGGTTGCGGATCATGACTTTGGACAGCTCGCCGCGCAGCTGCTCCTCGTTTTTCGGCTGCCGCTTGTCGACCACAAAGTTGGCGGCAAAATCGCTGTGCCCGCCCAGCTGGCCGGGCTTCAGCAGCGTAATCAGATTAAACAGCTCGCTCATATCGTTTTGCACCGGCGTTGCGGTCAGGAGCAGGCAGTATTTTTTGCGGAGCTGCTGGACGAATATATAATTGGAAGTTTTTTTGTTCTTCAGCTTGTGGGCTTCGTCGATAATCAGCATGTCGTATTCGCTCTCCAGGAGCAGCTGTTTGTGCGGATCGCGTTTGGCGGTATCCATGGAAGCGACAACGATGTCGCTGCCCCAGGTGTAGGCTTTTTTCTGGGCGACCGCAGAGATGCCGAACTTTGTGTTCAGTTCCCGGACCCACTGCAGCACCAGCGAAGCGGGGACCAGAATCAGCACGCGCGATACCAGGCCGCGGACCAGATATTCTTTTAAAATCAGACCGGCCTCAATCGTCTTCCCTAATCCTACTTCGTCCGCGAGAATGGCCCGGCCCGACATTTCAAACAGCACCCTGCGCGCCGTATCAATCTGATGGGGCAGCGGGGATAAGCCGGATAAATGCTTGACGCACTGCAGTTCTTCAAAGCTGGTTACCAGTCCGGCCTCTTCGCCGCGTTCAGCCAGCCGGGACAGCCGCCAGTCTCCCCAGGGCCCGCCTTTTTCATATCGTGTCTCCAGTTCGTTCAGCCAGCCCCGGTCGAACACCAGCGGGACAGGCAGCTGCGGCGCGGGCGTACCGGCGGCCGGAGCGGCAGGCTTGGGGGTCAATCGCGTCATATGAGCGCCTCCTCCGGTAATAGTGCCTAGACAGTCGTAGACTTATTATGGGCGGAATTGGCGGATCTCATAACCTGCTAAGGCTTTCCTTGCACGGCAAAAGGGGCGTTTAACGGGGGAGAAGCGGCCGGATTTTTTTCGAGCGAACCTGCAAAAAAACGAGAAAAAAAGAGCAATCGGGACATCTTCCGCTGTTCGTCCGCCTAGTTTCCTCCATTTCAGATTGCGAACTTCGTAACAATATGTGGTATAGTTTAGAAGCTGCGATACACCATATATTGTGACAAATACGTTAAAAAACCGTTTGAAGGCCGATATACAGGGGTTATTGTAATTGACAGGATCCTTTTCTTCCGCTATTTGAGGGAAAGCGCTTGGCCGGAAGGAAGGATGCTGTGAGTTGCTTATACTCATCCTTTGCCTGAACATACAGTAAGACCTTTTTTATCATCAGCCTGCTGCATTGGTTTTTGAATTTCCGCTTATCACAGCGCTTTGTAAAAGCGGCGTGCTTCGGATCAGCATAGCTTATCCCGAGACATACCGCGAGCGGAGTTCCCCGAAAAGATGCAAAGGCTAATTATACTTACCGGGAGGTCGTTAGATTGAGCACCATGGAGAAAAAACAGCGTCTGGAAGGCTTGAGCGAAAAGATTTTTTTGGACCGTTACGCGTGGAAAGATGCCGACACGAATAACGCCAAGGTTGGCGATGTCGTTCTCGTTTTAACCAAAGACGATCCGAAGTTCCCGACCAAGGAAGTCGGCGAAATTGTCGAGCGGAACGGCCGTACGGTAACCGTCAAGACCCGCCGCGGCGAACTGGTTCAGTCCGAAGTGGAAAAGCTTACGCTGAACATCGAAAAAACGCCGGAAGAAATGTGGGACCGGCTGGCTTCGGCCATGGCTTCCGTCGAAAAAACGCCGGAGCTTCAGGAATTGTGGACAAAGCGGTTCCGCAGTATTTTGGATGACTGGAAACTGGTTCCAGGCGGACGGATCGCGGCAGGCGCGGGCGCAAGCGATGAACTGACGTTGTTTAACTGCTACGTGGTGCCGTCTCCCAAAGACAGCCGGGGCGGAATCATGGAGACGTTGTCCGAAATGACCGAAATTATGGCCAGAGGCGGCGGGGTCGGCATTAACCTGTCTTCGCTCCGTCCGAGACGTGCCGTAGTCAAAGGCGTAAACGGGTCTTCCAGCGGTGCAGTTTCCTGGGGCGGATTGTTCAGCTACACGACGGGTCTGATCGAACAGGGCGGAAGCCGCCGCGGCGCGCTGATGCTGATGATCAACGACTGGCACCCGGATGTGCTGGATTTTATCACCGTCAAACAGACGATGGGCCAAGTCACCAACGCGAACCTGTCCGTCTGCGTCAGCAACGACTTCATGAAGGCCGTCAAGGAAGACCTCGATTGGGTGCTTGTGTTCCCGGACACAACCGATCCTGACTACAACGAAGTGTGGGACGGCGATCTCGACAAATGGAAAGCGGCCGGCCGCAAGGTTATCCCTTACCGTACCGTCAAAGCGCGCGAAATCTGGCACACGATCATTGAGTCTGCCTGGAAATCGGCCGAGCCGGGTGTTGTATTCATGGAATATTACAACCAGATGTCGAACAGCTGGTATTTTAACCCGATTATTTGTACGAACCCTTGCGGCGAGCAGGGTCTGCCGGGCTGGGGCGTCTGCAACCTGTCGGCCGTCAACCTCTCCAAGTTCTATGACGAGGAGCGCCATGACGTGGCTTGGGAAGAGCTGGCTACAACGACACGTTACTCCGTCCGTTTCCTGGACAACGTCATCGACAAAACGCCTTACCACTTTGCGGAAAATGAAGCGAACCAGAAAAAGGAACGCCGCGTCGGTCTCGGAACGATGGGTCTGGCCGAGCTGATGATCAAGCTGAACATCCGTTACGGCAGCCCGGAATCGCTGGAGTTCCTTGATAAGCTGTACGGATTTATGGCCCGCGAAGCTTACCTGGCCTCGTCCGACATTGCGGGTGAAAAAGGGTCGTTCCAGGCGTTTGACGCCGAGAAATACCTGATGTCCGGCTTTATGAAAAATATGCTTGAGGTTTACCCGGAAGTGGGCGACGCCATCGAATCGCAGGGCATGCGCAACGTGACTGTCATCACCCAGGCGCCTACCGGCAGTACGGGAACGATGGTCGGCACGTCGACCGGGATCGAACCATACTTTGCCTTTAAATATTTCCGTCAAAGCCGGCTTGGCTTCGATGAGCAGTTTGTCCCGATTGCCCAGGAATGGCTGGAGTCGCATCCGGGCGAAGAGCTGCCGGAGTATTTTGTCACTTCGATGGACCTGTCCGCCAAAGATCATATCCGCGTACAGGCCGCCATCCAGCGCTGGGTAGACAGCTCGATTTCGAAGACGGCGAACTGTCCGTCCGACTTTACGGTGGAAGAAACAAAAGAGCTGTATGAGCTGGCGTTCGATCTGGGCTGCAAAGGCGTAACGATTTACCGTGACGGCAGCCGCGATACCCAGGTCCTGCAGACTGAGAAAAAAGAAGACAAAAAGGATGCGCCGCTGAACGATACCGCCGCCGCTTCCGGTGCCGAGCCGGCTGAAGCTCCGGCTGAAACCGCGGTACAAGCTGCTGCTCCGGCGGTGGTAAATGCTGCGTCGGCTCCAGCTTCCGCTTCCGGCAAACAGCAGTACAAAAAACGCCCGCAGGTGCTGCGAGGCGCAACCTATAAAATCAATACGCCGTTTGGAATGGCGTATATTACGATCAACGACCTGAACGGCATCCCGGCCGAAATTTTCCTGAATGTCGGCAAAGCCGGTTCCGACGTCTTCGCTATGGCGGAAGCGCTGGGCCGTGTGTGCTCGCTGTTCCTGCGTTACGGTGACCACGGGGAGAAAGTGGAGCTGCTGATCAAGCACCTGAAAGGCATCGGCGGATCGGGCGCAATCGGCTTTGGCGCTAACCGTGTGGAATCGATCGCGGACGCCGTCGCCAAGGCGCTGGAAACGCACGTGCAAAGCGGTGTGCATGACGACCATCATGACTCCGCGCCGATCGCGGCCACGTTGGAGCTGGAGGAAACCCCGGCGGCTGACCAGGGACATGGCGGCCATGCCGGCCATAATCATTCCGCCGCTTCCCGCGACCTGTGCCCGTCCTGCGGCACCGCTTCGCTGATCAACATTGAGGGCTGCAAAACCTGCGGCAACTGCGGGTACAGCCGGTGTGGGTAACCCACCAATATTGTGTGAGAAGGTATATAATTTGATATTTACAAAGAAACAAAAAACGGACTCCTGATATAAGGGGTCCGTTTTTTAATATCACCTTATTAATAAATGAACAAGATAATATCAATCACTGTTTGTGTGGTAGCTTCGTCTTGACTCAATCCAGCCTTTTTGTATAAATTTATGCCCTCTTGAAAGAATAGGGTGGTGATTCTTTTTAATATAGGCGTGTATTCCAAATCAAAGAGGGACTGGAACTGGAACCACCACCACCTCTGTAATATCCTTTAACATAAGTACCGTTGCTTCGGTAATATCCATGAACGTATGTACGTGCATCAACTACACTCACAGATAAAATATTAACAAGCGGAAGTAACAATAACAGCGTGACTAATGTAGTGAGAAAAAAAATTCTCTTTTTCAACATGACTCTGCTCCTAAATTTTCAGCGAAGTTACTAGGTATATATTGCCATAAGGAAGGGTCAACATATAGAAATCTTTAGGAACAAAACCTCGGCGTTGACAAACGCATAAGTTAGTCCTTTTCCCGGTTACGCAGCATAAAAACACTAGCTAAATCAAATAGCCATAAAAAAAGCTGCCGATACGTTCTCGACAGCTGGAGACTGCTGAATATTTAGCAGTCTTTTTTTATTTTAAATGATTGGTTTCCGGTAACATCTTATCCTCTACTTCTATTATAACGCTGTCAGAGGATGATTTATAGACTGTTTTTCGGCCATGGCTTGCCGTATACTGTTACACGCAAGTCTAAAAACATAAGGGATGTGGTTATATGGATGACAAAAACAATGTCTTGGATCCTGGACCGTTTTTTCATGGTACAAAAGCAGAATTGAAAATTGGAGACCTGCTTGAACCGTTGTACTTATCCAATTATCAGGATAAAAAGTCTAACCACATCTATTTTACCGGAACATTAAACGCTGCAAAATGGGGTGCTGAATTAGCAAGATCTGATGCAAAAGAAAGAATTTATATTGTAGAACCTTTAGGCGAATTTGAAAATGATCCGAATTTGACCGATAAAAGATTTCCTGGAAACCCAACACGTTCATACAGATCTAAATTCCCCTTAAAAATAGTTGCAGAATTAGGTTCCTGGGAAAGGCATTCTGATGAAGAAATCAATCATATGCTTGAGTCTTTAAAAAAGTTAACTGAAGAAGGAAAAAATGTTATCTACGATTGATTCCTGCTACGATGACAAATTCAGGACAAGCATGATAACCAATCAAATGAAGAAGTAGCTGAACAGTGAAGTTATAGCAATCAATTTTGACGCTCCCCGAAATGAGGAGCGTTTTTTTATTACGGCTTTAGCCAGTTGAGTGCGTGAAACGCGCGAAACAAAAAACCACCCGCTATGCGGGTGGAGGGATCTAGGGTTTGACCAACAAGACCATTCCAATAAAATTGAGATGTTCAGGCTCAATAGTGAAAGGAATGGTCTTAGATGGCAAACAAGAGCTATAGTTTAGCTCACACGAAGTGGATGTGCAAATACCATATCGTGTTCACCCCGAAGTATAGACGGAAAGAGATCTACAATCAAGTAAGGAAAGACTTAATCGAGATATTCAAACGCTTATGTAAATACAAGGGAGTGGAGATTATAGAAGGTCACATGATGCCAGACCATGTACATAGGTTGGTGGCAATACCTCCAAAGATTTCCGTATCATCCTTCATGGGATATCTAAAGGGAAAAAGTTCGCTCATGATATTTGAGAAGCATGCTAGCTTGAAGTATAAATATGGCAATCGAAAATTTGGGGCGGAGGGGTACTACGTCAGCACTGTGGGCCTGAATGAGGCCACCGTCGCTAAGTATATACGTGAGCAGGAAGCACATGACCAAGCAATGGAGATAAATTGAGTGTAAAAGAGTACGAAGATCCATTTAACAGAACCAGTAGCAAAAAGAAGTAAACCAGTTTAACTGGTAAGTGAAAGAGACAAACAACACTGAGCCTGAACAATTTTATGGTCAGGCTAGCGTCTTTAGGCGCAGTTTGGCAACAGGGGGTTATACCCCAAGAGCAAACCACCCGTTGGACGGGTGGTTCTGATTATTTAACCTGTCGTTTGATTAGATCAGACTCATAGGTAAGGGAAGGCGGTTACACACCTCAAACGAATTACCTAATCCGTAATGTTTCCGCACCAGCGAGTGATTCCTTCGTTTATTGTTTGCATTGGATTCGGATCGGATAGAGGAATCGCCCAGGCAATATGTCCATCCGGCCGAATAAGCGCCGTGTGGACGTCGTTCCAATCCGCGTCGGCCTCAGCCAAAGAGGCATGCACAACTTGGAGATTGCTATACGTTTCCCATTGGCCGCTATTTTGTTCATTTGAATGGAAAAGCAGCAGAAGAAAGGTACCTTTGTGCAGGAGCGGGTAGGAGTTAATCCATTGCCCGTCTTTCAGCTTTAAGCCGAGATCCTTGAACCGCTTCCCATTTAAAGGGTGGGAAGGCGCTTCGGCGTCGGGAGCATAATGTACATCAATTGCGGAAATTTGTGCAGCGATTTGATAATTAGCCTCTGGTATTTGAATCAGATTAGCCAGCATGCTTCGCAGTTCTGTGATGGGAGGAGTCGCGTCCAGAAGCAGGGTTTGAACCTCGGTATTCCGGAGCAAGGCCGTATTCCATGGGAAACGTTCGGTATGATAACTGTCCAATAGCCAGTCCGGAGCCCAGCCTTTAATTGCTCCCGCAAGCTTCCAGCCTAAGTTCATCGCTTCTTGTAATCCGACGTTCATTCCCTGCCCGCCAGCGGGAAAATGAATGTGCGCCGAATCTCCCGCCAAAAACAAGCGACCCTTCCGATAGCGTCCCGCTTGCCGCGTAGCATTTCCGAAACGGGACATCCATTTCACATCGTTTAATCCCAGGTCGCTTCCGGTCGTACGGATGATCGATGAACGAAATTCTTCCAATGTAACGGTCTCATCCTTAGAGATGTTACGTCTCTCCATGTCGATAATTAAGATCCGGTACATATGATCATTGACCGGCATGATGCTGACCAAACCTTTTTCTGTAATCCGGGATAGGACACTCATAGGAGCCAACTCAGATAGAACGGCATCCCCCAGGATAGCCGTGAAGGTCGCGTCTGTGCCTTCAAAGGAGATATTGGCATGTTTGCGAACCAAACTTCTGGCTCCGTCCGTACCTACCACATAAGCAGATCTTAACGTTGTTTCCCCATTAGGTCCGGCGATCTTAACGTCTACCCCATCCTCATCCTGATGCACAGATAGAGCCTCAACCTCTCTCCAGACCTCTGCGCCAAGGCTAAGCGTCCGTTCCTCGAGCACCTTCTCCGTTTCACTCTGCGGTAAAAAGAGAGTGTAATTGGAGGAAGAATCCAACACCGAGAAATCTAAAGGTGTCTCTAATCCGGCAAAATGTCCTCTCGAAAGTAAGCGGCCTTTACTGATTAATTGTGATTTCACTCCACGCATATCTAATATTTCAAGGGTTCGTGGATGTACGGTAAGCGCACGTGAATATGGGGTTGTCTCTTTTAATCGCTCAATGACGCAGACCTTTACACCGGCTAATGCCAACTCTCCAGCCAACATCATCCCGACAGGTCCGCCACCGATAAGGATGACTTCATAATTCATATAAATCACCTCTTTTCTTAAACATTATGGAAAGATCACGATAGCGTCTATTTCGATAAGCCATTCAGGATCGGCAAGTGCTTGAACGCCTATATAGGTACTTGCTGTCTTCGGCCAGTTAGATCCAAACACATGAGTTCCGGCGTCAAAAATAATCGAAATCAATTCGGGGTTATGGTTTACCACAAAAATATTCATTTTTGCAATGTACAGGGGTTCCGCTTGTGCGGCTTCTAATGCGTGCTTTAGATTGGTGAACACTGTGCGTAATAGTCCCCTGAACCGACCAATGCGCCTGTTTCATCTACAGCAACCTGACCTGAGATGAAGGCCAGTTTAGAGGCAGTAGTTACCACAACATGAGAAATAACAGATGTAACCCTATCCGTCAAAGTCTTCGGGTTCACGATTTCCATAGGCAGATATGCACCTCCTCATTAATTATTGTTTCGTTGGAATCTTTTTTATTACTTGTAGAAAAAAAGAAGTGACAAAAATTATATTTATATATAGTTTCACATGAAACAATAATAGTGTACTTGGTCGCTCTTTATCCTGTCAACCCCATTCACAATATGAGTATGCACGTTTGTTTCTCAGAAAACAATCTATGATATAATAAAACAAATAAGTCGGGGAGCCACCATAATCATGGATACTGCCAGTAAGAACAAAACCGCCATTCATGAATTTTACGTTCAGTTTCTTGAACAAAAAGAGCAGTATGAAACTCGAATATCCGCCACATACCTGGAGCATATCCAGAAGCATATTGAATCAGAATTCAGCTTGAACATGACGGAACTGCACACCATTGCGTGCATCGGAGAGCAGGAGCCGATCAATGTCACTTCCATTGCGGAAAGGATGAATTTAAGCAAAGGAAATACCTCCAAGATCGCAAATAAATTACTAAAAGCAGGTTGGGTGCGAAAAGCCCAGCTCAACGATAACAAAAAGGAAGTGTATTTTCGGCTGACACCTGTCGGCAAAAAGCTATTTGCTGCTCATCATGAGCTTCATGAGAAGGAAAGGCTAAGAATGTACGAATTTTTAGAAAGATACAGCGAACGCGAGCTTGAATTTATCAAACGGCTGTTTGGAGATATGGTTGACTTCTATCGCTAACACGACTATGTCTGAGAGGATATTATATAGGTTGGCGATATGTACGAAAGCAAAAAGGCATCCAGGACCAATCCGGATGCTTTTTTGCTTTGTTCGGATGTTACAGAGACTAACAGCAAGGAAAACCTGTTCATGGTAGTTAAGCTTTTATCACTTCCGTATCTCCGTTTGCTATTACTCCCGCTCTTCGTCTCCGTACACCCGGATTTCAATTAGCTCAGCGTGGCGGCTGCCGTTCGTTTCCTCTATGACAAGACGCAGTGAGGAGGTGCGGACAGGCTGCTCCAGCACATGGACGGCTTTACGGCGGCGGTTGTCCGTGCCTTCGGCCACGGGGATCCAGTTTTCCCCAACTAGCGCCTCCAGCCGGTAGGATTTCACCAGCTCCGGCATGACCCGGAACGGGGTTCGGTGGTGGTGCAGATTCACCAGATCTTCATTGACATCGTCATTAAAAACAAGCTGCACCTGCGCCACCGTCTGTGCCTCCTCCCAGTCGAGGCGCAGCCATTCCGCCTGACCGGGAAGCATCGGCGCGGACAACCACATGTTTGGACCGCCGTACGGGCGTCGGTAGCCGTTAACAGCTTGGCGGGGCAGATAAGCTTCGCTCGGGTTCCCGAGCCGGAAGCAGAACGGCCGCCGGCTTTCGCCCCGCATCTGCCATTCCATTACCTTCTGGTCCGGCTGGAGATCGCCAAAGTCGCGCGATTGGCCGGCGCCGTTATTACGGAAAAACACCAGCACGCCGCCTGCCGCCTCGTCCGAGCGGTGCAGCGATATCGCCGGATTCGCCTTCACGATGATAAAAGCGTTCTGAGGGCTTTGGGGTGTCCACTGCAGATCGAAGGACACCCACTGGCGTTCGCCGGGCACTACGTTGGCTTCCGTTGTTGCTTGCAGGCGATGCGGCACGTAGTTTTCCGGCCGCCCCGTATCCCAAAGCTCCAGCTGGACGGCTGTGGTGTCCGCGGCGTCAAGCAGCAGCTCGAACCTGTCCAGCGCCGGGTTTACCGGCAGCAGCAGGGCGGCGTCCGCCTCCAGCCGGTACGTCCCGGCGGAGACCTCGCGCGCCGGCTTCGTCCAGGCGCTGGAGGCGCTGACGTCCGCGCGCGGGGCCAGGTCGCGTTCGTCCTCGCTGCGCAGCCCGATGATGGAAGCGTCTGCGCGCAGCAGCGTCTGCTTCAGCAGCCTAAGCCGTTCGCCGTGCAGCTGGCGCGGCGTCAGCCCGGTCGCTGCACACAGCGCCGCACCTGTGCCGGCCGCTTCGCCGAGGCAGGCGCAGGTCGCCATCACGCGTGTTGTGCCGAAGGCGACGTGGGAGGCACTGATGTTCCGGCCGGCCATCAGCATGTTGCGCACATTGGCGGAATACAGCGAGCGGAACGGTACATGATATACGCCGTCGGAATGCCAATGCTTGGAGCCGCTTGCTTCGGCATACATGCCCTGCGGCGGATGCAGGTCGATGGACCAGCCGCCAAAAGCAACGGCATCGGGGAAATCACGCTGCCCGATAATGTCGTTCTGGTTCAGCACGTAATCGCCGGTAAAACGGCGGTATTCGCGTTTGCCGGGCAGAGAGCCCACCCATTCCAGGGTCATGTTGGCGGCGTCGAATTTGCCGGAATTTTTGATATAATCCCAAATGCCGTAAATAACCGACCACAGTTCACTGCGGATCATTTCATTGTCGTGCACCGTGTCGTGTTCGCCGCCCCATTCAATCCACCAGTAATGACAGCCGGAGTCTCCGCTGCGAATGACACGCCGGAGCGGGATCGACGTCTGCGTAATATCCTTGGCGAAGGATGGCGGCACAAAAGCTACCGGCTCCCCTGCGTCTTTCGTATAGAACAGCAGCGTGCTGCCGAGCGTAATGGAATCGGCAATCTCCGGCGCCCATTCCTCGCCGAAACGGGACCGGGCTTCCCGGCCCAGCATAAACTCGGCGCCGGCCAGAAATCCGACCAGCCCGTCGCCCGTGCAGTCAATAAACATGCGGCCTTCAAACGTGATGAGCCGTTCCGAACCCATCATCCAGCCGGTGACGGAGCGGATCATCCGGTCTTCTTTTGGCCCGTCGGCCTGTACCTCGTGTACGTCGGTGTTTAAATACAGCGTAATATTGGGTTCTGCCATGACCGCTTCAAGCAAAACCAGATCCCAAATATACGGATTGCCTTCCGGATTGCGGTACTGGTTCTCCACGAACAACTCGCCCATGATGCCTGTCTCGCGGGCATAACGGTTGGTTCCATGCGCCGTTGCCCCGCAGACCCATACACGTACCTCGCTGCTGGAATTGCCGCCAAGAACCGGGCGGTTCTGCACCAGCGCTACTTTGCTCCCTTGCCGGGCTGCGGCGATTGCCGCACAAATGCCCGCCAGTCCTCCTCCAATAACCGTTACGTCGGAAATCACTTGTTCACGCTTCATGTTATGGACACTCCCCGAATGATTTTGTTGACAGCTGAACGTATATACGCTGCTCAAGCGTTATCCTCAATTTCATCATAGCTGGTGTAAAAACTTTTAAAAATGCATTATTATATCATTATCCATATACTTTATTTCAATTTATGGGTGAGAGGGCCCTTGCAGTTGCCCGCCTATACATAGGCAAGCAGATGTGGTGCTACGCACCATCAATGCGCTGGTAAGCAGATGGTGCGTCAGCCCGTCTATGTGCAAGCAAGCAGATGTGGCGGAACAGGCCCGTCAAATTCCAGGCAAGCCGCACCATCCGGGTGCGGCCGATCCGGTCCACCCAGTAGCCAGTCACCAGCGAAGGAAGATACATTGCACAGACATGCAGGGCGATGACTCATCCGACAGAGGGTCATCGGCACCGGCGGTGAAGATGGCGAATATGGAAACAGGAGGAGAGCGTGTGAAGCTGCTTAACCATATTTACTGGCAGCGTAAAACCCGGTTTGCGCTGGAGGTTGATCTGTACGACAGCTGGGTTGCTTTTGCGGTGGAGGAAGGGGAGTTCCAGTATAAGCTTGGCGGAGAAGAAGCGGAAGAAGGCGGGGAAAGCCAAAGAGGGAGCGGCACCGCGGGCCCCGGCGACATCGTGTTGTGCCCGCCGGGCATCGCGTTCGCCAGGAAAACGGTGACGCCGCTAACCTTCCATTACATGCAGTTTAGCGAATGGAATCCGGATTGCTGGGACGAATCCGGCGAGTCTGCGGCGGGCATTGGGCCGCTTCACATGGCCGATCGGGAAAAAACGCCGGCCCCCTGTACTGCCGCGCTGCCGCCTTCGGACTTTTGCGGCAAATATCGTCTTCTTGACCAGAAACGGCTGTTCGCAGATTTCGCTTATTTGCGCTTTTATGCCGAAGACAGCAGTGAATCGGCCCGGCGCTGGAAAAAGCATCTGCTGCGCGACATGCTGGAGCTGCTGGTACTGGAGAAGAGCGCGCAGCAGGAAGCGCTTAGGCGAGGCGTAATAAAGGACGACGCGCTTATGATGGAAGCGGCGGCGAAAATCGCCTCGGGCTCCGCCGGGTCTTTCAGCCTGCGGGACCTGGCGGACGGACTGGGACTCAGTCCGGTCCAGCTGACGCGCCGTTTCAGGCAGGCGCATGGACAGACGCCGTCCGACTATCTGCAGGCGCTAAGATTGGAGCGGGCGAGGATGATGCTCCGCGACACGGAGATGACACTGGCCGAAATCGCCGAGGCAGTTGGATACGACAATGGCTTCTATTTAAGCCGGGTATTTACGCGGACGTTTGGCATTACCCCCTCCGCCTTTCGGAAGAGTCACCACGTGTAGGGATAACAACGGCCCTAACTTGAATCTAAACCAAAAAACCAGCCGCCGGTTGAGTTCCATGCGGCTGGTTCGAATTCCAGGCAACTGGTTGAATTCCATGCGGCTGGTTCGATTCCAGGCAGCTGGTTGAGTTCTATGCGATTTGTTTGGCAGTCCGAGAGGCAGCGGAGTATTGCTTCATCTCGGGTTGCAGTCATCTCGGGTTGCAGTTCATTTCGGATTAGGAACAAAATCTCCCCCGCGGCACCGCTTCAGATAATGCAAAGCATGGACTTGGCCGGTCATTTCCAGCTCATCCTTATACACCGGGTCATGCCATCCCTCGATATCAATGGTTCCTTGATAACCCGCCTGGCGCAAAATTGTAATCACGTCCGTCCAATTGGTATCGCCAAAGCCCGGCGTACGATGCCACACAAACGGCCCGGGTCCATGGATGCCTTGCTCCCGAATGATGTCCCAAGCAATGGTGGCATCCTTGCCATGGACATGGAATACTTTGTTCACCCACTTGCGGAGCTGCGGGATCGGCTCAATCAGATTCACCATCTGATGGCAGGGCTCCCACTCCAGGCCGATGTTGTCGGCTGGCACGGCATTAAACATCTTTTCCCACGCCAGCGGGTTGTGGGCAATATTCCAGTCTCCAGACTGCCATGTTCCTCCCATATCGCAATTTTCAAAAGCAAGCCGTACACCCCGGTCTGCCGCTCTTTTTGCCAATTCGCCAAAGATTTCCGCAAACCGGGGAATGGATTCATCAATGGACAAGTCTGTAAGTCTGCCGGTGAATCCTGTTACAAGATTGGCGCCGAAGAGATGCGCATGATCAATCAATCTCTCCCAGCTGGCTACGGTATCTGCATTATCGCCGGTCCCTGTGAGCGGGTTGCCAAACACACTCAACGCAGAAATTACGATATCCTGGTCTCCAATGGCCTCTCTTACCCGCTCCGCAGTATCTGCCAAGTCAAGTTCACCCGTCGTTTGCCAAAAACTTAAGTTAAAGGACTCGAAACCATGCTCCTTGATCTGGGGAATGTTCCGTACCGCATCGCGCCCCTCAACAATTGTTCCAACCCGGATTCCTGTATGCTTCCCGTACACGCCTCACACACTCCTATCTTCCGCGTAATTGAACTGACACAATGAGTATAACCGCATCCCATCCAACAAGGATATACACAATCTATAAAACTTATGTAGCTTAGGCGCATTGATTGTGCCTGTATTGCCGGCTGATGAGGCCAGCTGTGGAGGCCGTTTATAACTATCTATCGAAAATGTTTGTTTTTATCATAATGCCAAGGTCTGAAGTGTAAATTATAGCGATAGTTTTCGATGGATATTTGAATTGTTGGTGAAAGTTACGCGGACTTATAATGAAGCAAAAGGCCGGTCAACGGGCGGTTTGGAGGATTTACGATGAAATTGAAAGTGGTCGTATACCGCATCTCTAATGAAAAAAAAGAAACGACGTCCTGCAAACTCCATTTGTATGAGCTTAAGGATCACAGCGGTCTTACGGTAGACAGCCACAAGGTGGTCGTGTACTGCGGCGGGGAATATGAATTTGAGCTGGAGCCGGGTGAATACGGCATTGAATGTTATAAAGGACCTTTATACACGCCAGTGGAAAAAAAAGTGAGACTAGGCGGCGAGGACACCGCGGTAGAAATTGGTTTAGAGCAGCTCATCGACACGAGAAGACTTGGCCTCTATTCCTTTGATGCCCATTCCCACGTCTCCCGGAATCTGCAGTCGGCCAACGGAAACTTAAAAAATGCTTCGATCATCATGAAGGGGGAAGACTTCGATTTCTTTTTTGCCGGTTCCCCGTATGATCTGGAAACCCATCTGCTGGATCAGAACGGGCAGCAGCCACAAACCAAAAGATCTTACCGGGAGCAGTTCTCCGAAATTCTTGAGGAGGTGAACGACGGCAGCTTCATTCTGGATATCGGCAACGAAATCGTAAAATGCCGGTACGGGCATATGTTTATGATGAATTACAATCAGCAGCCCCCGTTCAGCAAGTATTATGACCGGTCATGGGATCCATGGCTGTTTACCAAAGCCGGGGCGGAACCGGCATACGAGATCGCCTACCCTTACGAAGCGCTGGCAAAGGAAAGAGGGGAGAACTCTGTTGCGGTCGCCGCCCATCCTACAAGCTGGTGGTACCATAACGGAGAGTTTATTACCAACATTGCCGCTTCCTTGGGATTTGATATTTTGGCCGGAGCGGTTGACGCGATGGTGATCATGGGTTACGACAGCGACCGTCTCCCTTACCAGCGGCTTTGGTACGATGCGCTGAACAACGGTTATTTTTTGCCGGGGGTTGCGGAAAGCGATCATACCTTCGACTCCACACGCAGGAAACATCTGAAGTTTAAAACCTACACCTATGCCGACGAATTCAGTATTGATGCCTTATGTAAGGCCGTCAAGGCAGGCAGAAACATGGTGACCTCAGGGCCGATTCTTCAGCTAAAAGTAAACGGCCAGCTTCCGGGAACGGTGTTCAGCTACAAAGAAAATGAGAATTTTAGGATACAGGTTGAAACCTTCCGCTGCTATCAAGCGTCTCTTAGTAAAATCCAGCTCATCGTCAACGGTGAGATTTGGAAAGAGGTTCCAGTGAATGCGGACCAGTATGAGCTGGAAGACCAGATCACCGTCAATCAGGACAGCTATATTCTGGTAAAATGTTATGATTTTGCGGGCAATATTGCCATCACAAATCCGGTGTACATAAGAAACACCCCATTTGCGAACCGGGATTTCAAATGCGAGCTTCGCGTAACCGTTACCAAGGACGGTCATCCTGCAACCGGATCGTTTTGGCTGGACGAGACGGGGGACAAGACGGCGTTTTCGGGGGACATTCACTGCCGGATCCATCCAGCCGCCGCAGTGAACGTTGAGGTTGGCGGAACGGTGAAGACGCTGAAATTGTTTGAAATGGACGAACTGCAGCGTATTTTTAAACATTTGTACTTTGGCTATTTTAATCAGGACAACCGGTATGCCACTGGTGATGTGCCGGCTGCCTGCTTTGAGCTTGCGCGCATCAGGGAACTGTTAAGCCACCCTGAGCTCCATCTTTCCTTCTAATCTAGCGAGTTCCCTATTTTATTTTATATCCCGTTTATGTTCTTTTGCTATAGTGGTGCATGACCCGGTATCCGCAGCATTCTACAACAAATGACGAATGTAAGGGATGGTAATGTACATGGTAAAGTTATTGATTGTAGAAGACAACGATTTTGAGCGAAATGCATTGCAGAATTATATAGACTGGGATATTTTGGGCATCCGGCAGGTGGAAACGGCGTTTAACGGGCTCGACGGCATGGAAAAGGCAAGGGTTCTGATGCCCGACATTATCATTAGCGATGTCAAAATGCCGGGCATGAACGGGCTTGAGATGGCCAAAAACATTACCCGTTTCTGCCCGGATGCCAAATTTATTTTTTCCAGCGGACATGAAGAAGTTGGCCTGATTCAGGAAGCGATGGAGGTAAGAGCATACAGCTATTTGATCAAGCCGCTAAAACAGGAGGAGCTGATTGCGGTCATCAAAAAAATCACCTCCATTCTGGTGGACGAGAAGTTGTCCAGTCTGGAGAAAAACAAAATCATCGCGCAATTTCAGCAGCATCTTCCCTTTCTGCAGTCCCGTTTTCTTGAGGAATTGATCCTATCGGGGACAAAAGCGGAGGATGCCAAAACCTTATCCGTCCGGGCCAATGAGCTGAAGCTGAGAATGATCGGCATGTATCAGCTGGCTTTAATCGAGTTTGATTTTGGCGCGGAATCCGATATTTTTCACCGTTCTGAGCTGCTCAATGTGGTTTTGTATCATCTGCAGAGCTCGGGCAGCGGCAGGAATGTGATTTTTATCAAAAGCCCGGGCAATGGGGTGATCGCGCTGCTGCATACGTTAGTGAAGGAGGACAAGGAAGGCACGGAGACCGTTAACGGAATAGAAGCAGAACTTAAGGCCATGTCCGTAGACCATCCATTCCAATACATCATCGGGGTTAGCGAGCTGTTCCAGAATCCCGAAGAGCTGAACAGGGCTTACAAGCAAGCCATTCAGGTGACAAGCCGGAAGATTCAGCTGGGTTTCGGCCATATTGTCCATTACAGCGAATGTAAAGAGGTTTTTGCCGCAGTATCCGAACCGGAGCCTATCGATTTGAAGTCAGCCGTTTCCCGGATCATCAGCCTTGTTTGCGAGGGGGAAAGCTGCGAGCAGGAACTTAATCAACTGGTCAACGGCATGCTGACTGATCCGGGCAGCAGCATGGATGACATACGGAGCTGGTTAATCTTTTTGTTTTCCAGTTTGTCCATGCAGCTGACGGGTGTCGGGGAAAGTGTGGAGAAAATGGCTGAAGAAGAAACCGTCATCTATAAACAGATCATCCATGCCCGGACCATCCCGGAAATGCTCGAGTACGCGGGCAAAATTTTAAATGCCATCTCCGCGTATATGGACAGAAAAAAGCTGAACAAAGATGATTACATCATCAAAGAGATTCTGCATATTTTGAACCATGACTACCAGAAACCGATTACATTAACGTATCTTTCGGACAGGGTCTATTTGAGTCCCAACTATTTAAGGATTTTGTTTAAGGAAAAAATGAATATCAGCATTCAAGAATATCTAACCAACCTGCGTATATGCAAAGCCAAAGAACTGCTTAAGCAGACCAAACACAAGGTGCATGAGATCGGTGAAATGGTGGGATATGAGAACAGCACTTATTTTAATATTGTGTTCAAGAATTACATTCAGATGACACCAAAGGAATACAGAAAGAAGTTCAGGTGAAAGGCCTATGCCAAAATCCTAATGGAGCGTACAAGATGATGAAAGCTATCGGAATTTTTCGCTTGAAGAAAAAGGATTTTAAATTCTTTCACATTATACTGGTCTTCAATATCCTGGTTCCGCTGATTTGTTCGGTAACGATCAGTTCGATTATTTACAGTAAATTAAATCAGACGCTGGATGCCCAGAATAAAGAGTTCATGCATTACGCTGCCTCCCAGGCGCTGAACGGCATCGAAAATATCATGAAAAACTGCGAACTGACGGCCAAAAACATTTATTCCGACAGCACGGTGTCCGCGCTTTTTCAGGGCAAATATCACGGGGATGTGGACTATACGCTGTTCACCCGGTTTATGAGCATCAACAGTATTTTCGAGAATTACAGCACAACCAATAACGATATAAAAAGCATTGTTCTGTACAAAATCGACCCCATGCTGATTACGGACGGCAAAAATGTCAGGGCTATTGAGAGCTTTAAGCGGCAGGATTTGATGAAAAAGGCCATTGAAGCCCGGGGAAAAGATGTCTGGGTTACCTACGACGAGGACGGCGAAGGGACCAAAATTGTGCTGCTGAAGTATATCAACGTGAATCTGCCGGGAGGCGTCTTGGCGATCGAAATGAACCAGGAGAGATTAAGCAGCCTGTATAAAGGCGAAGAAAACGTGAAATACCTGCTGTATGTGCTGAGCGGGGGAGAAGCGGTCTTCAGCTCCAATCCGCAGGTCCGCATTGGAAGAACCGCGCTGAATACAGTGCTGCTGCAGGCTGAGAAGGCTGAACAGGACAGAACCTTGTCCAAGCTGAAGCAGGGAGATGACTTTTATTATTTTAATAATGGAGCCATTAACGACGCCTTATCCATTGTTGTGCTGTATGACGCTTACGAGCTGGAAAAGGAGAAGCGGTCCGTTGCGAAGTATGTATGGGCGTGTACATGCTTTTTTGTGCTGATTGGCGTACTGCTGGCTGTTGTATTCTCTACGAGGTTTGCCCGCAACATCGAACAGCTGGTCAACAAAATGAAACATATCGAAAAAGGAAACCTGCGGATAAAGCCGGACCGCAACCGGGTCCGCGAAATTTCCGCTTTGGATCAAACTTTATGCAGTATGGCGCTCACGATCGAAGATCTTACGGAGAACATCGCCCGGACAGAACGGCAGAAGGCGGAAAGCGAAATCAAATACTTGCAGAAGCAGATGAATCCGCATTTTCTGTACAACCTGCTGTCGGCGGTCAAATGGATCGCATTTCACAAACAGGAGCACAAAATCGCCGGAATCATCGATCTGTTAAGCGACTTTTATAAGATGGTCCTCAGCCAAGGCAAAGAGATCATCCCGCTCCGTTCCGAAATCAAGCTGATTGAAAATTACGCAGCACTGCAAAATTTATGCCACAGTAACGAGATTGCACTTACGGTCCGGTCCGGCACGGAGCATGAACACCTGCCCCTCTGCAAAATGACGATCCAGCCGTTTATTGAAAACAGTATTGTACACGGAAAAGTTCATGGGAAAATCCTGCATATTACGGTGGATGTACGCCAAGAGGGAGACCGGTATGTCATTACGATCACGGACGACGGAATGGGGGTGAATTCAAGCTTCATTGAGTATATCGGCAATCTGAACAAAGGGGAGCTGCCGGCCCGCACGATGGGGTATGGCGTCACCAACACCTTTATGCGCCTCAGGCTGCTGTACGGAGACGCCGGCATCCGAGTGTACCCGGCCAGCCCGGGCACCGTTGTTGAAATTTCTTTTTCCGTTTCGGACAGACCAAGGCTGGAAGCCTGACTGCAGGCAGCTCCTTTTGGCAGGGTTTTTCCAGGGGTTCGACGTATCCCGGAAGTTCCCTGCTTTTTTACTGCTTGCAGGAGCAGCGGTTAAGGCCGGGCGCCCTAGTGAAGTTTTGATTTTTAATTAAAATGTTTGTTTTTATCCTTCTTTTACTGAACGAATTGAAACAGTTAGCTATACCATTCGATAAATCCTTAAATTGAATTGAACGGCACCGGACCGGATAATTGAAGTAAGAAAGGTGGCGGTGAATGCAGAAACGGACAGCAAACAGAGGATTATCATTGGACAGGAGGCGGGGCATGAAACCCGGATTTGACACACACGGCATCTTGAAAAAAGCGAAAAGACAGAAGGTTCATCTGCTGCTGTTATTGCCTTTCCTGGTGTTTATCATCATCTTCAAATATACGCCGATGTATGGCGCTCTGCTTGCTTTCAGAGAATTTTCGTACAGAACGCCTTTTGGCGGAGAATGGGTGGGGCTTCACTATTTCAAGTCATTTTTCACAAGTCCCGACTTTTCCGTAGTGATCCGCAACACGCTTGTAATCAGTTCGCTTAGTCTGGTTTTCTCTACCCTTGCGGCTATCGTCTTCGCCATTCTGATCTGCGAAGTGAAAAACGCTGTTTTTAAAAAAATGGTGCAGACCGTTTCCTACCTGCCGCATTTTATTTCCTGGGTTGTGGTGGCGGGCATGGCGATGACGATTTTCTCCATCGATGAGCTGGCGCCGGTCAATTCCCTGCTGCTGAATCTGGGCCTAGTCGATGAGCCTATTAATTTCCTGGGGGACGCGGGCTCATTCTGGCCCTTGGTGACAGCGCTTAACGTCTGGAAAAACGTGGGCTGGAATTCGATTATTTATATTGCGGCTATTACCTCAATCGACAAACAGCTGTATGAATCCGCGGTAATTGACGGAGCGGGCAAGTTCAAACAAATTATTCATATTACGATACCTACCATTATGCCTACCATCATTTTGTTGTTCACCTTTGGTGTAGGTTACATATTAAATGCGGGTTTGGATCAGCAGCTGTTTCTGCAAAACCCGATGAACATCAGCCGTTCCGAGGTGCTGGACACCTATGTGCTGAAATACGGCCTGCAGCAGGCGGCATTTTCGTACGGAGCAGCCGTTGGATTGTTTAAAAGCGTAGTCGGCATCGTGCTGATTGTTCTCTGCAATTTCGCCTGCAGAAAGTTTTTAAAAATGGGCATTTTTTAATGATTCGTCAGCAGCCGGCAAAGGGGGGATTTGATGAAACCAACCAGGGGAGAACGATTGTTTTACGTCTTTAACAACCTGTTTTTGCTGCTGATCGGATTTCTGGCGGCGTTTCCATTCTGGAACATCTTTGTTGTTTCCTTTAATGATGGCAGAGACGCGATGAGAGGCAGCATCTATTTTTGGCCCAGAAAGTTTTCGCTGGAAGCCTACGGCGCCATATTTAATGAAAGCAATCTGGTGCATGCCACCTACATCAGCATATCGAGAACGCTGCTGGGCACCCTTGTCGGACTTATCTGTACCGCGATTCTCGCTTATCTGTTATCCAACCGGGACCTGATCTTCAGAAGAGCGATTTTGTTTTTCTTTATCTTCACCATGTATTTCTCAGGCGGCCTGATTCCGGAGTTCATGCTTATCAAAAATCTTCATTTGTACAACAACTTTCTTGTGTATATCATCCCAAGCGCCATCAGTGTCTGGAATGTTATGGTCATGCGGCAGTTTTTCGAGGATCTTCCGGCCTCCTTGGCGGAGTCCGCCAGAATTGACGGGGCATCGGAGCTCAGAACGCTGAGAAGCATCATCCTCCCGATGTCGACGCCCGTGCTCGCAACCATTGCGCTGATGATTGGCGTTCAACAGTGGACCACGTGGTTCGATACGTACATGTTTACTTCAGGATCACAGGATTTGGCCACCCTGCAGGGCGTTCTCGTTAAGATTCTGATGGAAACCCAGATCCAGTCAACAGACCCGGCGCAAGCGGCCCGAATGGAGCAGGCCGGTACGATCCTCACGCCCGAAGTAATTAAGATGGCGACCATTACCATCACCACCGTTCCTATCATTTTGATCTATCCATTTTTGCAGCGATATTTTGTTGGCGGACTTACGGTAGGTGCCGTTAAAGGATGAATCTCAATATCCGATGGAAGGGAAGAAACCCATGAAGAGGATCACAAATGTCAAAAGTATTGCCGCCGCCCTGATGATCGTTTCGGTTCTGCTCAGCGCCTGTACAGGTAACAACGGTGCAGCAAACGGCACAAATAATAGCACGAACACAGGCACGAATACAGGTAACGCGGGCCAGCCAGCAACCGGAGCAAACAAGCCGGTGGTATTGTCCATCGTGAACACAGCCGGAGGTACACCGAGTTTCCCTACGGGAGACCCGTTCTGGGAAGAAAATCCGGTAGCCAAAGCGCTGGAGGAGAAGCTTAACATCAAGCTGAAGTGGGACGTCTACTCCGGCAACGGCAAAGACAAGCTGAATGTGGTTCTTGCGAGCGGAGAGTACCCCGATATCATCATGCTGTCCGATCCTTCCAAAGTTATCGCCGATAAAATTGCCATTCCGCTTAACGATTTAATGGATCAATACGGTCCGGATCTGAAGAAAAAATACGGGGCAGCGCTGAACATGCTGAAACAAAGCGACGGCAACATCTACCATCTGACCAACTCTTATTTGCCGGAAGGAGCTACGCCTCCAGGATACGGCTACAGTCTGCAGGTGAGAAAGGACCTCTACGAAGCGCTGGGATCGCCCAAGCTGGAAACGTCAGATGACGTATACAACTATCTGAAGCTGGTGAAGGAGAAATACCCGAAGACTCCCGACGGCCAAACCTTGTATCCGCTGAGCGGGTTTAACCGGAACTGGGGATCGCCTTATTATGGCATGATCGCCATGGCCGGATCGCCGGCCGATTCCAAGCTTTATATCGGAGCGGACGATACGGTTCAATATTGGCCTAAGGCGCCTTGGGCCAAGGAAGTGCTCAAGTTCTATAACAAGCTGTACCGTGAAGGGCTGATTGATCCCGAAGCGTTTTCCCAGGATTACGCCACATGGCAGAAATCCAAGCTGTATCCCGCAAGAGTCGCGGCTCATATCGGCGGGTGGAACCAGACGTATGACGTTTTGAAGACGTATACCGACGCCAAACTGCCGAATGCGGAGAACATGTATTTTCAAAATGTCGTCTTTACATTCCCGAGCGGCGATAAACCGGCATTGTTTTCTGTAAGCAAAAAAGGAATCGGCGCGCTGATTATCACTGACAAATGTAAAAATCCCGAAGCGGCGATGAAGCTCCTTAATTACCTGGCTACCGAGGAGGGGAACTTCCTGGCCATGAACGGACCGGAAGGCATCCAATGGGAGATGGCGGACGGCAAGCCGGCGCTGAAGCAAGCTTATCTCGACAGATGGCTGGCCGGCGAGCAGCAGGTGAACATTGAAAAAGAAACCGGCATGGGCCATTACGCCAGACTTGTTGGCTCGGACCTTGGCAAAACAAGCTGGGGGACTTACTGGATTCTGAAGGATGACCCGGTTGCGATCAACAATACAAGAGCGCAGCAAAGAGACGAGGCGCTTGGCCAATATTGGTATGACTCCACAACGATTGACGATCTGATGGCTGGAGCCGATACGGACACCTTGGCTAAGCAGCAGGCTGTGGACAAAAGGCTGTATGACAATGCATTTTCGGTGATCCTGGCCAAGACGGAAGCGGAATTTGAAGCGGAATTTGAGAAGTTTGTCAAAGACTTGGATGCCGCTGGCGCCGTTCAAGTTGAGGAATACATGACGAAGATGCATAAGCAATACGAGGAGCAGCTGGCGGGCAAGTGATGACGGGAAAATGACGGCCGTGCCGGAACAGGCAATGGGTGGAGGGAGCAGCTTCATTCATTGCCTTTTTTATGGGCAGCAGGATCTATTTTAAAAAGGGGGAGAGGAATGCATGAAATTAACTTTAATCCGGCATGGACACATGGCGGGCGATCCTTATATCTGTCCCGAACAGCCGGTTCAAGGCTGCTTGTCAGAAGACTGCGGGGTAATGCAGGCCGAGGCGACCGCCGAAGCGCTGAAGCAGGTGAAGTTCGACATTGCCCTGTCCTCTCCGTATGGAAGGGCGCTGCAGACCGCGGAAATTGTCATGGCCGGGAGGGGGCTGGATATCCGGATATTGCCCTATCTGTATGAGTGGATGCCGAACCGGGAGCTGGAGAAGGTGCCGAGCACCGTGTTTGAAGAAATGCAGCGTCAGGCTGGGGACGCCTATGCCGAGGAGACCTGGAAGACGGAAATGGGTGAAGGCTATTACGATATGTGCGCAAGAATCATCCCTCCGTTTCTGAAGGATTTGAGCGGGCTTGGCATTCACAGCCGGATGGGCGGTTTTGTGCCGGAAGAACATGCCAGAGAGCTGTCTGTAGCAGTGTTCGGACATGGAGGATCGCTGGGCGTGCTGCTGAATTTTTTGCTGGGCGTCCGGCCGTTTCCGGTGGGCAGCTTTACGTTTGAGCATACAGGCGTTGCGGTCCTTTCTTTTACGGAGCGAAAAGGCATTTATTATCCGCAGCTGACCGTCCCGGCGCTTCATAAAATCGGCCTCTGAACATGAGGACATAAGGAGACAGTGAGACGATGAAGATCAACCTTATTGAAGAAGCTTATAAGCATTCCGTTCAAGTCGTAGAGCGCTGCATGCATATCATCGGGGCCAAGGCGTCCGCGTTGTCCGAAGGGTACAATCAGGTTTACGCCAGAGACAGCATGATTACTTTTTTGGGCGCATCGCTGGTAGACAATGACGTTATCCGGCAGTCGTTCCGGACTACGCTGGCCACTCTTTCCAAGTACCAATCGAGAATCGGCATGATCCCGTTGTACGTGGATGTGGATCAACCCCGGATTGAAGCGAACCAGGGGGCGGTGGACAGTAACCCGTGGTATGTCATCGGACATGGCGTCTATTACAGCCGGTACAAGGATCTGGATTTTTTAAAAAGCCATCTGGAATCCGTCAAACAAGCGATGGTCTGGCTGGAATACCAGGACAGCAACAACTGCGGCCTGCTGGAAGTGCAGGAAGCCGCCGACTGGGGAGACCTGTATGCCAACCGGGGCAACGTGCTTTATGACAATGTCTTGTATTATAAGGCGCTCGTTGAATATTCCAGGATTCTGGAGCTGTGCGGGGAAAACGGGCAGGACAGTTTGGCCAAAGCGGAGGATGTGAAGCTTAAGCTCAATCTTTTGCTCTGGCTGGGCGATGTCGAAGAAAAAACCCGAGTCATTAAAGAAAACGGGTTCTCTCAGGAATGGCTGAGAGTAATCCGGATGAGCAGTGAATTGTATTGGTTTGGCAAGTTTTATTTGCCTTATGTCTCCTTCCGGGATTTCGGATACCACTGCGACGCGCTGGGCAACAGTCTGGCAATTCTGTTCGGTATTGCGGATGATGTCCAGGCGGGAAAAATCATTGACCACTTCACCCAAACAGGGATGAACAAACCTTATCCCATTATGGCCAATTATCCGCCGATCCGGCCCGGAGACAAGGACTGGCGCGAGTATTACAGAAACGGGCATTTAAACCTGGAGTACCAGTATCATAACGGAGGCATCTGGCCGTTTATCGGCGGGTTCTACGTTGCGGCGCTGATGAAAGCGGGAAAAACGGAGTTTGCCATGGAAGAACTGGGGAATCTGGCCGAGGCCAACCGGATCGGCAAAAGGTTCGATTGGGAGTTTAACGAATGGCTGAACGGAAGAAGCGGTATGCCTTCCGGCATGGCTTATCAGGCCTGGTCTGCCGGCATGTTCATTTATGCTTACCAAAGCGTGATGGACCATGCGGCGGTGAACGCTTCGATATGAGCGTTCAATCCGGGAAATCGGCTGTGACAGAAGACAATTACAAGCCTATGAGGCTCCGGTGTGAATATGCGGATTCGCCACTGGGAGTGGATGCGCCACAGCCGAAGCTGAGCTGGGAAACGGAATGTGACAGGCCGGGATTTATCCAATCGGCTTACCGGATCCTTGTAGCTTCCAGCCCCGCCAATATCGATCACGATATTGGTGATCTGTGGGACAGCCAAAGAACCGTTTCCAACGCGCAGACCGCGGTGCGTTATAAAGGTGCTCCCCTGGCTTCGAAAAACCGTTACTGGTGGAAAATCAAGGTATGGGATCGTGCAGGCAAGGAATCTTCATGGAGCAACAACGCTGTCTTTGAAACCGGAATGTTCCATGCCGGGGACTGGAATTGCCGGTGGTTCAACTGTGAATATCCCAACAGCCCTACAGCCGTCTATTATGAGCGCAGGGAGTTTGTCACCCGGACCTCTGCGCCGGTCTTGGCCGCGAGGGTGTACATCGGCGCCACGGGAAGTAAAGCCAATGCTTATGAGCTTAGGATCAACGGGACCAAAGCAGGCGAGGATCTCATCAGCCCGGGCCAAACCCATTTCAAACGGGGGATGTACCGTACGTATGATGTGACGGATTTGCTCCGCTCCGGACCTAACGCGATCGGGATCATGCATACCCGAAAGGTGATTTTTCACCTCGATATCCGGTATACCGACGGCACATCCGAAATTATAGTCAGCGATGCAGCGTGGAAAAGACTGCACAAAGGCCCCTATGTCAGCTTGCGTTATGCTGGCGGCAGCATCTCCGAGGGGAAAGGCGAAACCTTTGATGCACGGCTTGCGCCTGACGGATGGGATTTGCCCGGCTATGACGATTCCTTATGGGGACGGCCGATACCGGATACCGGCCCGCTGGTGCTCACTTCGCAGCTGCAGTCCATCAAGGCGGCCGGGGAACTGCTGCCCATATCCATTGTGAAAAGGGGGAAGTCTGGCAGGGCGGATAGCCCTCAGGAGTCAGCCTACATCGTGGATTTCGGCCAAAACCTGTTTGGTACCGTATGCCTCACTGTAAAAGGTGAAGCTGGCACCAAAGTAACCCTGCGGTATGCGGAATGCTTAAGTGAAGACGGGAGCCTCGATCCCGGCAGTATTGAAGCGGGCTGGCTGGCCCATCCGCAGGCTCAATACGACGAGTACATTCTCAAAGGGTCGGGGGAAGAAAGCTATCAGCCGAGATTTTCATGCCACGGTTTCAGGTATGTGGAGGTATCCGGTTATCCCGGAGTTTTGGACACCGGCCGGATCACAGCGAAGGTCATTCATAACGACATCCTGAACGGATCACAGTTTCATTGCTCAAACGGGCTGCTGAACCAGCTGCAGCACAATGCGGTATGGTCCTTCCGGTCGAATCTGGTATCCGTCCCCCTTGATTGCCCTTCAAGAGAAAGACAGGGCTGGCTTGGGGACGCCCACTGCCATTCGGAAGCGGACTGCTTCAATTTTGATATGGCTGCCTTCTACGAAAAATGGTTTGACGACATCGCCGACAGCCAGCTGGAGAATGGAATCGTCCCGCTTATCTGCCCGAGTGAAGGCCATGAATATGCGCTCGACATGCCTTGGGCCTCGGCCGTTATTATGATTCCCTGGGATTACTACATGGCGTATGGCGACAAAGCGTTTTTGCTAAAGCATTACGATTTGATGAAGCGCTGTCTTGGCGCCTTCAGAAATCATCTGGACAGCCATTATCTTTTGCAAAACAGCCTGATTTTCGGAGATTGGTTTGGCAGCGTCTCAGACATTTCCGGAGTCTATCTGGCTACAGCTTACTATTACAGGTGTCTGACGTTGTTGTCCCGAATTTCGGAGGAGCTCGGGTTGCTGGACGACATGGCGTTATATTCGGGACTGGCGCTTCGGGTGCGGGATGGCATCAATACGGCTTTTTTGAAGGAAGGCCGGTATTATGACACCAATTCGCAAACGGCCAATGCGCTTGCTCTTTACCTGGAAGTGGTTCCGGAAGCCTCCAAGGAAGCCGTAGCGGACAGCTTGGCGGAGGATATAGCGTCCCGCGGAACCATGACGGCCGGATGCCTTGGTGCGGAGGCGATAATGGAGGCCTTGGCGGGTAACGGACGGAATGACGCTGCATACGGCCTAGCCGTCAATACAACTAAAGGCTGCTGGGGCTACTGGATTAAGGAATTCGGTGCAACGACGGCGTTTGAAAGCTTTGCGGATAACCGGTCATCCAATAACCATGCTTTTCTGGTCGGCGGGTTGAGTGCCTGGTTCTACAAGCATCTTGCCGGCATTTCGCCCATCCGGCCGGGATACGCCAGCATCAGGATCAAGCCCTATTTCCCTGAAGATTTGGACAGCGCAAGCGCGCAGGTCGGTACAGTCCGGGGATGGGTCAAATCAAGCTGGCACCGAGAGGCCGCAGGAATTGTATTGAAAGTAACCATTCCTCCCAACGCGGAGGCGGAGGTCTACGTGCCGTCCGTGGATCAGGAGGGGCGGGTTCTTCCTGCAGGGAGTTATACGGTATATTCGGTAGGCTCCGGCAGTTATACGTTTAGGACGGAAGCCGGGAAGGAGCCGCTTTAAAAACGTCAAGTATACTTTGCCGGGAGGTGGTTCATTTCATCTCTACCTGATTCCAGACCTCAAAGGCGCATAGACGGGAGTTCTTTCGTTATCACAGAGAATAGTCATGTAACCATTTTATGAGGAGGAAAAAGAATCATGGTGAACCGTATCTCACGAAGGACTATCACCGTTCTGCTAACAACGTTAATTGCACTGTTTGGTTTTTCCGTTGTATCCGGCAGTCCGGCGTTTGCTTTGAAAGAGCGTGCCCCGGTAGCCCCTATAGAAAAGCAATCCTATGCAGCTGTAGTCACATCCGAATGGCTGGAGATTTGCCTGATAGACAATCCTTACTCCGATGAGCAAGTAACCAATCCGGAATATTACACCATCCAAAGCAATGAAGATCCCGTATTCAAGGAAGGCATTCAGCCGATTCTCGTCCATTACCGGTATTTCCCCGAGGAAGCTCCCTACTACCCGACTTTAGCGGGGGATCAAGGCAAAATTCAGGTGTCGTACCGGGCTTATTTAAAGCTGCCTTCCTCCGTTAAGTTCAAGGAAGGGCTGAACTACACCGTAACCATCGATCCTGCAGTTGCGAAAGTGAACGAGCAGAACACTTTTGCGTTCAAATTTGATCTGGAGCAGCCCAATCTGGTTATCCACTCCAATCAGGTCGGATACCCGTCGGAAGGACCCAAGATTGCTTATTTGTCCCACTGGACCGGGCAGGGGAGCGTAGAATTCAAGGCCTACAAGAACTTCTACGTGATGGATAAAAACAACCAAAAAGTGTTTACAGGCACGATAACCCCGCCTAATCCCTACGATTTAGACAAATGGACCTACAGCTATATCTATACACTGGATTTCACCGATTTCAAGGCGGAAGGCGAATATTATCTTTATATTCCGGGAGTGGGTGTGTCTTATCCATTCAAAATCGATACATCGATTTACAAAAATAACATCGGGTACACCATTACGCGCGCATTATTTATGCAGCGGGACGGAAACCATGGGCTGGACGGTGACTTGACCCATTGGAAACGTCCGGCCGCCCACTTGGACGACGCCATCGATCAGGCGATTTTCCGTGACCTCGGCTCGACTGAAGCAGCGGCAAAGGCCGCCAAAGTAGACCTGGCCGGGGGGCATATGGATGCAGGGGACCGCGGAAAGTACCCGTACAATTCCGCGTATGTCGGCATTGATATGCTTATGGGCGCGAAATACTTTCCGGAACAGGTGGAGGCGCTGGGCGAGTCGCTGGAAATCCCCGAGTCGTCTAACGGCAAACCCGATTATCTGGATGAGCTGGTTTACGAGCTGGACTGGCTGACGAAAGCGGTAATGAACACCTCCATGCAAGGCACGCTTGCCGGATATCTCAGGCCCCAGTCTTCAGATCCAGACAAAGGCACGTATGAAACGGGAATGGATTTGTTTGGGGCTTCTAACCGGATGTTCTACAACCGGACGCAGGGGCCGTACGCTTCAGAAACGCTGTTCGCCGCCGGCGTGCTGGCGCAGGCCTACAATACGCCGCTGATGCAGAAGTATTATTCAGAGCCGGAGCCGGGCAGCACCAAAAGCAAAATGGATCAATATCTGGAGGCCGCCGTCAAGGCTTACAAAGGCTTTAAGGGGTATGAAGAAAAGGCGAACCAAAGCCCGGCCCCAAGTCCAACCGCTACACCGAGCCCGGCCGCGAGTCCGGACTCAAGCCCTGACCCTAGTGCGAGCGCAAGCCCAAGTCCGACCCCGCATCCGTTCCTGGGTAAAAGCTACTATGATCAGAGCGGAGCAGGAGATAAGCCTGGTGTAAAGCATTTATGGTCGAACGAAATGCTCTTGACCGCCAGCGCTCTACTCGCGGCGATGGGAGATCAGGACACCTTGGACGGAATTACGAAAAAGGAACTGCAGGACCGCATCAAAGAAGAAATGCCGTTAGACCCGGACAATTACAACTCTTTTAAACGATGGTCCTGGCTTTTGGACCGGGCCTGGCTGGGGGTCTTCGTATCGATGGTGGATAATCCCAACCTGGATGCAGGTTTCAAAAAGTGGGCGATGGGAGGGATCCAAAATTATGCCTCATCGGAAATGAATTTCTCCGCGCCGTTTGGCGCATCGGCACAGGATAGAGGGTACAAGAACCAGATTGGCTGGAGATTTACGAGCTCGACGCTGATGCCGCTCGTTGTCGGGTATGGCGTGACCAAAAACCAGGAGTACCTGGACCGGATCCAGAAGACGTGGGATTACACACTTGGAAGCAACGCGGTCAGCAGATCGTTTATTACGGGACTTGGCGATCCGCAGCGGGCTCCAAGATGGTTTGTCCATGAGATTAACCAGTATCAGTGGACAAAATACAAGGAGGGCAAAGGCGAAGGCTGGATGGAGCCACCGCCGGGGCTGCCGAATTCGGACCTACAGAGCGCACCGTATCCTTCCTGGTTCGACGACAAGCATAATGCGGCCGCCAAAACGAAAATTTTTCCGGAGTACAAAGAAGATTATGCGGTCATGTACCGGTATACGGATTCCTGGAATACGACAAATGAATTCTCGATCAACATTTTGTCGGCGAACGCGGCGTCCATGCTGCCGTTAATTCCCGTCAATACCGTCACCTTGAATGTTTATTCGCCTAACGGAGATGTCGTTCCTGGCGGCGGTACTTACACCAGGGGAACGAAGCTTACTCTTAAAGCCAAAGGCCATCTTGGACACAAGTTTACGGAATGGCAGGATGAACAGGGAAATAAGATCGGCGACCAGAACGAGCTGCCCATCACTTTGAATTCCGATACAACTAAGATCACCGCTGTTTACAAGCCGGTCAAGTCCTACACTGTTGCAACCCAGGCGGTTTACGGCACCGTAACCCAGGAGAACCCGATCGGACAGTACAATGAAGGGGAAACCATTACCCTGAATGCGGTACCGAAGTACGGATATGAGTTTGCGGGCTGGGAAGATCTGCAGGGCGGCGGAACGCCGGAGCGGAACGTCGTTGTGACTGGTGATCTCAGCTTTACAGCCCAATTCAAGGAGCTCTCAAAACACAGTCTGAAGGTGGAAGCAAGTGAAGGCGGGAGAGTAAGGTACAACCCGGTTAAGGCATCCTATTACAAAGGCGATGAAGTGATATTAACCGCGTTTGATAATTTCGGATACAAATTCAGCAAATGGGACGGGGATTTTGAGTCTGCGCTTAATCCGGCTTCCGTCATCCTGGACGATGATACGGAAGTTACGGGTGTATTCGAGGCGGTTCCGGTTTATACGCTGAAGACGCCGGCTACGGAGGGCGGTACGGTTGCACAAAAGGCCAAGCTGCCTGTCAATGCAGATGGCAACCGCTACGAGGAAGGCTCAGAGGTTACACTGACTGCAACGGCCAAACCTGGATATGTGTTTACAGGCTGGAGCGGTGACGTTCCCAACGAAAAAATTCATGAAGTTCCGCTGACTGTTACGTTGAATGCAGACACAACGATTACCGCCAACTTCAAGCCGGCCAACACGCTGATGAGCGTTGACCTGACACCTGGCACGGTGCCCGGCAAGACAGTAGTAACCGGTGATGTGTATACGCTGACCAGCAGCGGAAACGCATTTAGCTTAGCGCCCGACAGCTTCCGGTATCTGCTGCGTCCGGCACTGAAGGAAAATACCGTGTTCACCGCCACATTGGACTCTCTTACCGGCAGCAACACGGAAGCCGCTGTTGCAGGGATTCAGATCCGCAGGGATTTGACTCATAGTTCCCAATACGTCTCTATAGTGGTTAAAAACGGGAAGATCCTCCTGCAGTATAGAAAAGGCGGTAACAGCAGGGACATAAAAGAGTTAGGCAGCGTGGTCAAAGACGATTCGGGACGGCCTAAAGCGGTACAGCTTAGAATCGAAAGAACCGGCTTCCGGGACATTACCGTAGCCTGGTCCACAGATGGAGAAGAGTGGACAAAGGCGCCGGCTCAAATTCTCTATGACTGGGTGAGCCCGGAGATGGAGCTGACTATTGGATTGTTTGTGTCCGCTGGCTCCGATAACAGCACGGCTTCCGCACAATTCAGCAATGTCAGCTGGCCGGATATGTATTATTTGACGGTAGAGTCCGACGGGCTGGGAACTGCTGGAGTCGAATCGGGCCTTTATGTCGCTAATTCAACGGTGAAGCTGAACGCTGAGGCATTTGATCAAAACAAACATACCTTCACACACTGGTCTCTTGACCTCTCAGGCAAAAAAAATCCCGCCTATTTGTTCATGGACGGCAACAAGACGATCAAAGCCAACTTCGGGCCGATGCCGGACGCGTGTGAATTAAAGGTGACACCGGTCACAGGCGGCCGGATTGAACTGGATCCTCCGCTTCCTCCGGGAGGCAAATACAAGCCGAATACCAGAGTCGAGGTTAAGGCTGTACCGGAACTGGGCTACCGTTTTGTCCATTGGGAAGGGGACCTGGCTGGAACAGACGCCGACACGGTGCTCTTCATGAACGGGCACAAGGACATATCGGCCAAATTCGTGTCCTACAAAAGCGCGGATATCGCTACCGAATATGCAGGAAAAACAACGGATGACGAAACCGGCTTGTCGATAACGGCTTCGGGACAAAACATCTGGGCCGGGAGCGACAGCTTCAGGTATACCTATCAGGATCATCTGACCGGAGATGCGGATATCGTGGCGGAGATTAAAGATTTTAACGGGACGGCCGATAATGCGCGGGCCGGGATTATGATCAGGCAGAGCACGGCCGCCGGCAGCGGATATCAAGGTATTTTTATAACCAAGGACCGGAAAATCATCAGCCAATACCGTATCGGTCCGCAAACGGTGCGGCCGTATACTTCTGAACCTGTCACCGGCCCGGTCTGGCTGAAGGTGGAGAAACGCGGGACGACGCTCAAAACCTACTCCTCCGCCGACGAAGGCCGTACCTGGACATTGAGGGACACGCAGGTATTGGCCGTATTTGATGGTCCATTTACTGCGGGGTTGGCCGTCACCGCAGGGCAGGATAGCAAATTTGTGACAGCCAAGTTCGGCGCCGTTAAGTGGCCTGCTGTGAAATCTTATCGTCTGCACACGGAAGCTGTAAACGGAAGCATTACGGTCAGCCCGCTGGCGCCGGTTTATCCGGCCGGCACCGTAGTGACGGCGACCTATGCGGCCAATCCGGGTTATGTATTTACAGGCTGGAGCGGCGATATCAGCGGTAACGCGAGTACGGCGACCGTTACGATGGATACGTACAAAACCGTAATCGCGAATTTCAGACCGGAAACCGACCGGTATACACTGACGACCCGTGCGGAAAATGGGGTTGTAGAGGTGGAGTCTCCGCAGGAGGAATATCGTCCAGGCGCGCAGGTAACCTTGACCGCCAAACCGGCCAAAGGGTATGCCTTCACCAGCTGGAGCGGGGGATACAGCGGCACAGCCAATCCGGCAACGGTGATCATGGACGAAAATAAAACCGTTACGGCGAACTTTATCCGGGTGCTGACCCCGGAGGAGGATTATACCAGTAAAGATATCGGTGGAATTCAAACGGGAACCACTACGGCTGAAGAAGCGTCCATTAAGATTAGAGGGTATGGAACGAATGTATGGGGCCGGAGTGACAAGTTCCGTTACGTTTATCAGGAAGGGCTGGATGGAGATCAATCCATCATTGCCAAAATTGACGGCATGACCTCTTCAGGTTCTGCCCCGAATAGGGACATCAAGGTAGGTGTCATGATCCGGCAGAGCCTGGACGCGGACAGCGCCCATCAAGGGATTTTTGTCAACGGGCTGCGGGAGCTTACCGGCATTTACCGCGACCATGCAGATGGATGGTCGCAGGTGAACGATACTGCTCTACCTACAGTATCGTATCCGATCTGGCTTAAAGTAGAGAAAACCGGAAACGTCGTGAAGACGTACTGGTCGAAGGAGGGGACAGAGTGGATTGAAAAAAGCTCGCTAGCCCTGAATTTGACCGGCAAATTTACGATGGGTCTGGCGGTATCCGCGGGTGCGGACGGCAAGTATGTCGACGCGGTTTTCAGCAATGTCTTATGGCCGCGGCAGCCGGCGGTGAAAGAGTCCGTGGGAACGGATGAAAATTAGGCTGCAGCAAACGTAAAATATGAATCACCCCTTAAAGCGAACCTGGAGTCCCATGCTGGAATCGCTTAAGGGGTGTTTTTTATTCGCTTCCTTCTAAGGTATATAGACTGTCTGCCGGTCACGAAATTGATTCGGCGTCATACCGATGCTTGGCTTCTTCAATCTGCTTCTGCTGAATATATGGGTCAGTCTGATTCCCATTTCTTTCCGGAACTGCCGGGACAGATGCGTAGGGCGGACTGCCGTCTTTATAGGCACTGTAATTCGCAAAGAAACTATGGTGGCTGCATCGGACAAAGGTGGTGTTTTCGAGCAAAGGTGGTGCCTCCGGACAAAGGTGGTGCCTCCGGACAAAGGTGGTTGCTCCGGACAAAGTCTAGTGACAGAATATGCAAAGGCTAGCATAATCGTTGGTCTGTATGTACAGATCTGCAGGATTTAGGCAGGTCGCCCACGGTGGACTGAAATTCCGCTATTCGCTTAATTTTACGATTATTCGTAAGTTCACGGACTCTAGTTCCGCTAATAGCCCTGAACAGCACTTTAATAAGGTGCTGCTGCTCAAATAGCGGAATCTGAGTCCTGCTGCCTCATGTTACGGCGATAATATAGAGAATAGCGGAATCTGAGTCCGCTCTTGGGCTAGTTGCATGAGCTCGTACTATTCAGTCAATGATCGCAGCTTGTAGGTTCGGGCCCGCTCTTGGTCGCTGGCGATGTACAGTATTTGCAGATCAACCAAATTATGCAGGATGCGTCTGGGTTGCCAGTCTGAAGCGGCAGGCAGCGCCAAACAGGTCAGATAGAAGTTTAACTGGAAGCAGTAAGGCAGTTTATTTTAAACAGTTATCAATCATTTTACATCGACACTTGGTATGGAACGCTTATAATAAAGGAATGATGCTGCTTGTCGGATTAAATAACCAACCATGGATTTCCCGGAGGATGATCATGCACAAAGTATTAATTGTAGATGATGAACTACTGATGCGGGTCGGAATTCGCAGTATGATCGATTGGGAACAGTACGGCTATCAAGTCATAGGGGAGGCCGGAAATGGAAAGGAAGGCATGGACCTCGCTTTGGCCGCCTCGCCTGATCTAATTGTAACCGATATCAAAATGCCTGTGATGGACGGCTTGCAGTTTATCCGGGAAGCCAAGGGCAAGCTTAAAACCTGCAAGTATATCATTTTGAGCAACTTTGATGAGATCCATTATGTAAAGGAAGCACTTCGATTAGGCGCGGCTGATTATTTAATCAAAAGCGACATTACCCCGGCTTCGCTAACCGAACTGCTTGTCTCTCTTAGCGGGAAATGGCAGGCGGAGCAAGAGGGCCAAGGGTTGGTACCTAAAATGCCTCATGACTATTCACTCAGTCTAAGCCATCTGAAAGAGAACTTTTTCAAAGATCTGATCAGCGGTTTTATCAATGAACAGGATGCCGCGGTTAAGGCGGAGGAACTTCATATCCGTGTCCAGTCTTCCGGCTTGCTGGTCCTGATTATGAAGGTCAATCAGTTTGAAAGCTTGAAGAAAAAATATGTGGAAAAGGATGAGAAGCTCCTCCGGTTTTCCATTCTCAATATTATGGAAGAGGTTATTCCCTCCAAGTGGAATAAAGAAATGGTGATTGGCAGCTCTTCCGAATATATGGTTATTGTGAATGCCCCGCCTGAAGACAGGGAGGCACGGAGCGAAATCGAGAAATTGTGCAGTAAGATCCTGGCTTCTTTACGGGACTTTATGAATCTTAGCCTTACGGTCGGCGTCAGCACGACGGTTCCAGGTTTCAAGTTCCTGAGATTGGCTTACAAGCAGGCTGAAGAAGCGTTAAAACACCGTTTTTTTGCAGATACAAATCATGTGCTGTTTTATGAAGATCTTGTTAATGAGCCTGCGAGAAAAACTGAAGCCCCCCTGATCACCCCCAAAGAGGAACAAGAAATCGTCAAAATGTGGGCAAGCAAAGAAAAAAAACAAGCGGAACGGTTCCTGGATGCGGTAGGTGCCGAGCTTAAAGCTCTGCAACTGGATGAAGGCAGCATTCGGATGAAATACATCTTGATTATGGAACAGGTCAATGCGTTTTTATTGCCCGCAGGGAAAAGGCCCGGTTTTCCTTCCTATGGACATTGTATTTATGAAACCGTTTTAAAAGGAGAGAACTGGGTGGAGGTGCACCAGCGTTTGCTGGAATATATTACACATTGCCTGGACAGCAGCTCCAGCCCCGTACGGGAACGCACCTACACCGACCTCGCAGTTGGGCTCATTCATAGATATTATGCGGAGGATATTTCTTTGCAGAGCGTTGCAAACCAAATCAATGTCAATCCGTCTTATCTAAGCCGGATTTTCAAGCAAGAAAAAGGCGAAAATTTCATCTCCTATTTAACCCGAATCCGGATTGAAAAGGCAAAGGTGTACCTGGAGGAGGGGGATTTGAAAGTATATGAGGTGGCGGACATTGTAGGCTATCATAACTACACCTATTTCAGCAAAATTTTCAAGAAAACCGTAGGGCTTACGCCTGAGGAATACCGGGAGCAAAGCCACACTCCGGATAAAAGCCAATAAGAAGAGGTGCATGATGCGGAGAAGAGGACCTGTCCGGATTAAAACCAAAATCATGTTTATCTGTCTCATCGTCATCATTCTTCCCGTCATTGTAATGAGCATTAACTCCTATCATTCTTCGGAACGATTGCTGGAGCATAATTACAGAAACTTAATGGAGGACCTGGCGAAACAAACCAACATCCGGATTGATGAGTTCCTGAAAGATATTGAAAAGATCTCGCTGCTCGCCAGCACGGGTCTAAGCAGCAGCTTGTCGGCGACACACGAGGGGAGTTATCCAATCCAGGATTTCCTCAGGGATGGAGGAGAGCAGCAGGAGAATGTAGCCTACAACCACTTAATGAACTATATTATGATGAAGGACCGGGTATTTTCTATATACCTGTATAACCTGAACAACGGACGTAATCTGTTTGTGAGTCCCAACCATCCGATAAATGAGGACTTCAAAGTGGACAACGAGTTGTGGTTCAAAAAATTCATGCATACAAAAGACCGAACCATTACCTTGTCTACCCGAATTGATGAGCAGTTGGAGAAAAAGACGCTGACGGTTTCGCATGCCAGAAAAATATATGACGCGGCGACAGGGCGGCTACTAGGCGTTATTGTGGTAAGTATCGATATAAAATTTATTGAAATTGTAAACCGTAATTTACAGGAAGCGCTCCGATCCAGGTTTATGATTGTCGATAATGACGAAAAAATTGTTTATAACGTGAATGACCGCTTGATTGGCACATTGTTCCGGGACAATGTACGTCCCGACGAATCCGAAAATATTGTAGTAACCAGCCCGCTGAGTCAAAAGGATTGGACCACTTATTTGTATATGCCGATGGACGAGTTGACCGATGAAGGTGTGATTTTGGGCCGCAACCTGGTTACTCTCGCGATTGTGATGTCCCTGTTTGCGGTGGTTATCTCTATTTTTCTGTCGAATGTCATTACCCGTCCGATTAAGAAACTGATGAACAATATGGTTTTGGTGGAGCAGGGCCAATTCGAGAGGGTGCAGCCTATCGGCTCCCGGGACGAATTCGGGCACTTATCCAACCGCTTCAATAAGATGTCGTATGAATTAAAAAGACTAGTCGAACGTGTCCAGATGGAAGAAGCGGAGAAGGCCGAAGCCGAAATTCGGGCGCTTCATTCCCAGATTAATCCGCATTTTCTGTACAACACGCTTGGTTCCGTCAAATGGATTGCTTCCATGCAAAAGGCCGACAAAATCGTTGAAATGACGGAGGCTCTAATCTCCATGCTCCGTTATGCTGCCCGATACGATGGCGCTTTGGTGACGATCCGCGAGGAGCTGAACAATATCTCCAACTACATTACGATTCAAAATGTAAGATATTATGATTGCATTCATATCAGTTTTGAAGTTGAAGACGCGCTGTTGGATTACCAGGTTCCCAAAATGATCCTGCAGCCGATCATTGAAAATGCGATTTTTCATGGATTTGCCGAACTGGAGGATGAGGGACATATCATCATTAGGATTTATCCGAAAGTTGTGGACCTTGTCATAGAAGTTCAGGACAACGGCGGTGGTATGGACGAAGAAACAGTCAGGGAATTGGAAGCAGGTTGGGAAAAGGAGGCGGAGGGCGGCGAAAAGGGAATTGGCCTGTTTAATGTGCAGCGCCGGATCAAGCTTCACTTTGGCGAATCCTACGGTTTGGAAGTGAAAAGCAGGCTGAATGAAGGCACGAAGTTCACCTTTCTGTTGCCCGGCATACAGCGCAGACTTAAGTAAAAGCAGCGGTTCCTGGAGTGGGAACCGCTGCTTTGGTAACAAGGAAATACCAGTGCTAACCTTTGACACTTCCAAGCACCAAACCTTTGGTAAAGTATTTCTGCAGAAACGGGTAGACCAACAAAATCGGAATGGCGCCCAAAAACATCTGCGCAGCACGGCCTGTTCTGGCATTCATCATGGAAAGTAACTGGGTATAATCCGTGCCTGATTTCAGCATGATCTGTTCGAAACTCTGCAGCAGTGTCTGCAAATAGCTCTGCAGGGGATAGTTCGCAGGATTATTCATATAGATAATTCCGTCGAACCACGAATTCCAATGACCGACAATACTAAATAGACCTACGGTAGCCAGCGCGGGTTTGAGAAGAGGAAGCAGGATACGGGTTAAGATTTGGAGGGGACCTGCTCCATCTATAATGGCCGACTCCTCAATTTCCTCCGGCAAACCGCGGATGAAGTTCATGAGAATGACCATGCTGAAGACCGGTAAAGCTCCCGGAAGAATCAGGGACCAAATGGAATCGATTAACCCCGTTTTGACCACGACAAGGTAAGTCGGGATCAACCCTCCATTAAATAATATCGTCACGATAAAGAAACCCATATACACGTTGCGTCCTGTAAGCTTCAGCTTGGATTTGGAAAGCGGGTAAGCGGTAAGCACCATCAAGACAAGATTAATTAGCGTCCCCAGCACTACCCGCTGTACGGATATCCATAAGGAGGTGAAGAATTTCCCGCCGGTCAATGCGAACTCGTAAGCTTTTGTTGTGAAATCAACCGGCCAGAACGCTACATTTCCCGCAGACACGGCCGCGCTGCTGCTGAAGGATACCGCCAAAAGGTTGATAAAAGGTAAAATGCAGATGAGAGAGGTTAAAATGAGTATGATGTAGTTTAGAACATGGAATAGGCGTCTGCCAATGCTGTTATCCTGGATCATGCCAAAGCCCCCTTAGAAGATTCTGTAGTTGGCCACTTTGTAGGCCAGAATATAGGACACTCCAACGAGGAGGCAGGAGATTACGGATTTGAACAGCCCGACAGCGGCGCTGATCGAATATTGGGCCTGCTGAATCCCGAGCCGGTAGACATAGGTGTCGATGATATCCCCCGTCTGGTATACAACTGGCGAATAAAGATTAAAGATTTGGTCAAAACCAGCGTTAAGTACACTGCCCAGAGCTAAGACGGACATCAATACAATCGTCGGCATCAAGAGCGGTAAAGTAATATACAGCGTCTGCTTCCACCTTTTGGCTCCGTCGATTACAGCGGCCTCGTACAGCCCAGGGTCGATACTGGTTAAAGCCGCCAAGTATACTACTGTGCCGAAGCCAAAGCCTTTCCAGATATCGCTGACGATCATAGTCCAAGGAAAGATCGACGGGCTGCTGAGGAACGGAATCGAGCCGATACCAAACACCTGCAGGAAGCTGTTGACAATACCGTCTGCGCTAAGAATATCTAGGAGAATGCCAGCCATTATGACCCAGGACAAAAAGTTGGGGATATACACCAGGGTTTGAAAGGTACGTTTAATGGCGCTGCGGGCGACCTCGTTTAGCAGCAAAGCAAATACAACCGGCACAAGGATTCCTCCGACAATTTTGAATGCGGACATATACAGCGTGTTCCAAATGGTCCGGACGAAGTTAGGCTGATTAAACACGTGCTGGAAATTGTCCCATCCCACCCAAGGCGAATTAAAGCCCAGACCGGGATTGTATTTTTGAAAGGCGATGACCAGCCCGTAAAAGGGGATGTAACTGAAAATGAACACCAGGATGATGCCCGGAAGCAGCATGAGATGGTAAGGCGTCTGTTGTTTTATTTTTTTTCGCATCGATAATCCTCCGTTCAAAAAGTGGGACGCCGTAACAACCAAGGGGAGCGAAATTCCGCATCCCCTTCAATCTTCACAAGATTATTTACCGTAGGCTGTGTTTACGGCTTCCGTCGCTGCATCTCCACCCGCAGCTTTCCAGTTCTGAACGACCGTGTCAAAGTAATCGATGCTTTCAGAGCCCATAATAATTTTGGTGAATCCTTCGGTCAGGATATCGTCAAGTGTCGTTCCGTAACCAGCCAGTACCTCCGGAGCAGCCCCCCATAATGCAGTTTTTACATAGTTGCCGCTATCGAGCACTTCCTTGGACAGACTATAAGCGGCTTTCGGTGCTCCCTGCTGCAGATAATCCCCTACTGCGCTTGGAGTAGCATTTTTGATGAACTCGACACTGTTGTTATACTTTTGCCACATACCCGTTGAGGTGAGACCGCTGGTATCATTAGACTTCAGGGCTGCCGAAACGGCTTCGAATTGTTCATAGTCGGAGTTGGGATTCAGGACACGGAAGGCACCGACTACATGCGCCAGATCGTTGTCCAGCAAGCTGGATAACAGGTCCTCGGATTCTTTGCCTACGCCTTCATCTACAATGTAAGCGTAGTCATTCATAAGCTTGATAACCGCTTCCGGATGTTTGAAGGACTTGTTGACAACGGTGTAATAGCCGTTTGCGAAAAAGACGGATTGTTTGGCTTTCCCGCCAGTGATGCTAGGAAGCTGATATGGATAAAAAATGGCGTCTTTGCCTAAATTGGAGATGGTATCAACGCCAGGGTTATAACCCCACCACTGGTAATACGGCTGCATGCCAACCTTCCCGGCTACTACGTCGGCATTCATCGCGCTGAAATCTTTGATGGCAAACTCCGGATCAATGATCCCCAGCTTGTACCATTCCGCCCACTCTTTAAGAGCATTCTTCATTTCAGGCTGAATGGAACCGTAAACAAGTTTCCCGCTGCTGTCTTCAAGCCACATGTCCGGATGGGCATTCCACGAAACTGCCAGCACGTTCAGATAATCCAGCGTCTGATCGACCGCGATTCCGTAACCGCCATGCTTCTCCATGAACTTGAGTGCGATGTTCTTCAAATCTTCAACCGTTTCTGGATCTTTAGTTCCCAATTCCTCTTTCCAGTCGTTCCGGATCCACATGAAATCCGGCTGATCAATTAACCCCCAGTGCAGCTGCGGTATACCGTACAGCTGTCCGTCTTTTTTTCCGGATTCATAACTGTCCGCATCCGCTTCCATGTATCCTTTCAGGCGATCGGACGCATATTTATCGAATACCTCGGTTAAATCGGCTACCATATCGGCTTCGATCAGCTGCTGCAATTGAGCGGAGTTCACCCGGAACACATCAGGCAGATCACTTGAGGAGATAGCCAAATTCAGTTTCGTATCGTATTCATCGCTGACCCAATCGGTAACAACATGAATATTAAACTTTTCTTTATAACGGTCAATCCATACGTTGTTGGTGATATCGTCGCCTTCAGGATATTTCGCCGAGGCATATTCTGAAGTAACCGTGTGGATGGTTAGCGGTTCTTTGTAAGCGCTGAATGCCGGATCGGACGGGTCGACTTCATCGCTGCCGGTTGCGGCATTGCCGGTGGTTGCCGTTTCATTCGCTCCCTTCGATGTGTCGCTGTTGCCGCTGCACGCTGTCAATAAGATGATGGTCATGATCAAAGACAATAAAGAAAAGATAGACTTTTTGCTCATTTCTTTCCCCCCATTAATCTTCAAAGTTGTAAATCTGTCGACACCTCTAATTCTAAGCGAGGGTACCGCAGCGGTGAATAAAGATTATTGACGGCATGCCTCTACTTTTTTGACTTCGTTTAGAGGATGTGAGGGAAAAGTAGAAAAAGGAACATAAAACGGTAAAGGAAGTGCAAGAAGGTCCTATTGTTTTCCCGGATTACAGGTTGTAAGGTAGACGGGGAACCTACGCGCCGCGTGCGCAAAATTACGGGAGGATAAAAAATGCCTGTAACATTCGGCGAGCGGAACTGGAGCCTCCACTTATTTACTGCAAAAACGAGCTACATTCTTCAATATCCCGGATTCGGCAGAAGCGACCTGCGTACATCGGCTTACCAACTCGAATAAGAGAGCGGTTCCACAACCAGCGACCTTCGTTAAACCGAGGAAGGTTCTCAGCAAGGAGGCCCCCTATCCCCACTGCTTGCGAACATTTATCTGAACGAATTCAACCAGGAAATGAGCAGCCGGGGAGTCGGAGTGGCAGGCCTACCAATGGGAGAACTCCCGCCTGGGCTACTGGCGAGTGGCCTGAAGCCCGGTGCTGTCTCGTTCCATAACAAACGAAAAGCTCGCACAGGCCGGGTATTATGATTTCCCAGCACAGTACGAGCAATTACGTAAATTGCACTTATGCGGTTGAACCGTCGTATACCGAACGGTACGTACGGTGGTGTGAGAGGTCGGCTGCTCAGTTAATGAGCAGCCTCCTACTCCATTGCTGTCTGTAGTTAATTCATGCTCATAACCGCATCCATTTTTCTTTGAAAAACAGAGAGAAGATACGGACCGCAATAATTTTCAGCATCATATATAATGGAATGATTGTAATCATTCCAATGATTCCCCCGATATTGCCGACCGCCAGGACAAGGATAACGGTTGTAAGAGGGTGAATATCCAGCTGTTTTCCGAATACATAAGGAGCGATCAAGTTATCTTGAACTTGCTGAGCCACAAGTATAATGACCAGCGACCATATCGCCGTCGCCGGCGACTGTGTGAGACCTACGATGACAATCGGGATCGCAGACAGGATGGCCCCAACAAAGGGAATAAAGCTTGCAATAACTGAGATGACTGTAAGTAAGAAGGCATAGGGTAAGTCAATAATCAGGAAGCCGATATACATTAAGATGCCGAGCGATACATTGACGATTACTCTTCCGACGATAAATCCGCTTAACATCCGGTCGATTCCTGTGACAATCTCACGGGAATCGTTTTGATAACGAGTTGGTGTTGCGCGCACAAGTATATTTCCAAACTTCTCACCTTCTTTTAGCATAAAAAACAGGAGAATGGGGAAGGTGAACAGGATAATCGTAAAATTAGATACAAAAGAAAACAAACCACCTAAATAATTCGACATGAAAGAAAAACCTTGGTTTAAGTATTCGGTAATCGAAGAGAGTCCATTGTTGACATTGGCCGGAAATAAGGAAGAGAGGAATTCATTTTTCTCCAGCTCATTGATTTGTTCTCCCACTGCATTCAAGAAATTCGGGACATTATCAAGGAAGCTGACAAACTGTCCGTACAATAATGGCCATTTGCTGGAAATGAACCAAACGATGGCAAGGGCGAAAAGGACATAAATAATCAAAATGGACAAGGTCCGGTTCACTTTATATTTTTCCATTAGCTTAACCAGCGGCCGAAGCAAATAGTAAAAAAATACGGAGAGAAGCAGCGGGATGGATACTACCTGAATTAATGCAATGACCGGACGAAATACAAAACTTATCTTGGAGCCTAAAAAAATGATCAAAAACAGTATTACGATAAGCGTGCCAAAGCGCAATGCTTTGTTTGTTGTGAACAAATGATTTCCCTCCATTTTTCAAAAACTCCCAGCCATAATGTCCGGATCGGCATTCTACGTTCGGTTTGTTTTTTTAGAGTTATATGTATTAAAGTTACTTACTCAACTTTCGCAGCTAGAAAAATGGCTTAGACCCTTGAGAGAGCAAGAAAAATTCAATAGATTTACTTGTATTGGCAAAAAACACCTCACTTGTTAGGGATCATGGTAGTGCGGCCAACCATGCCAACAAGAAAGGTGCGTAACGCTATGTTACAGCAACATTCCCTGCCTGAACACAGCCTCGATTTTCCAAACTTTGGAGGCCTTTTGAAGCAGCTCAACCTTGTCCTCCCCTATGACTTTCTTACGGACTCAGGGGACCCTATTTGCTGCTTATTCAGCGTTTTGGCCAAGAGACGGACTCAGATTCCCTTATTTACGAGGAAAATTCATCGTTTGGATGTTTTCAGTACGAATAACGGATCTGGAGTCCGCAAGGCAACCGAAAAGCCCAGGAATTTCAGAAATAACGTCCTCTGGGTCCGGAAAGACCTCGGTATCGCGTTCGGTGGTAATCCGCTGCGGGTCTGTCGCTGGAGAGGATTCGTTCCAGTTCGTTCAACGATAACAGCGGCAGTCCAAGACATTGGTTATCAAGTCTTGGTTCACGCTGCTTTTATTAACTCAACTTTCGCAGACTGAGATCAGCAGCGCAGACTGAGATCAGCAGCGCAGACTGAGATCGGCAGCGCAGACTGAAGTCAGCAACGCAACCTGAGATCGGGCAATACGCCTTGAGATCACTGGGCAAACCGGAGATCCAGTGCGGAGTTGACTTTGAATTAGGGGGAGCATTTCTTCCCAACCTGAGTCGTAATTTCGTTCAGCCGTTCTATGAGTTGTGCTAAGGCAACTGCCCGGTCTAACGTGCTAACTTCATCGCACCGTAAATAACATAGCACCGCCGAGCGTGCGTTCGCCGCGGGCGAATCGGTGTTTTTCTATTTTTTCAAGACGATTACTTATTGCGGTTAAATCCGCGCCAGGACTGGAGCTAAGCTGATTTTCGCTCTGCGAAAGTTGAGTTACTTACTTTTTACGTATTTATAAGAATGACGTTTCATAATTATTCAGGGGCCGAATCAGCACATGGCCCGCCAGCAATTAGCTGGCGGCCTCAGTAGTCTAACGGAGTCTGATAACATTTCATCTTAAGGAGTGCTGCGATTTTGGTTGAAGTTTAGTTGAGGCTTATGCGTTATGATGTAACCAAGAAAAGGAAAGGGAGGGGATTACATATCCGTACGAAACCTAAATCACCAAGAAGTCTAAAAATGAAGGTGACAGCCTTTTTCAGCCGCAGAACTATATTTTCACTAAGCGTATTGATTTGGCTCACCAGTATAGCAAGCCTGTATTTAGTGAGTGTTTTTACTGTGACAGTGATCCTTCTGGCAGCGGAAATGGCTGCATATGCAGTTCTGGCCTATAGAGATGACAATACGTCCTTGTGGTTAAAGCGAATCCGTATTTTTGCAGCATGTACCGGAGTTGTATTGAGCATAGTGTGGCTTACCGTTCATCCGTATGCCCTTTTGATTGTGTTCCAGGCATTGGGGCTGGCGATAGGCGGGTTTGATTTTGTTCTGCGGTTCATTCGCGGGCTTCCGCGCTGGAAAGACGGGAAATTAATGAAACGGACCCTCGCCGCGGTTCAGATCGCAGTAATTCTTGCAGGAACATTTGCAGGCTTGTGGTTGGTAAAAATAGCGGCCAATCCCGAAGATTATGTCCTAAGCCTGCGCAGAGACGGGTCCGGAAATTCATTTGAGGCACCGGCAACCCAATCCGTGGTCTGGGAAAACGATTATTATTACACCAATGATGTCAGCTATGAAAGCAAATATCCGAACGGTTTTTTTGACATTTACAGCTCGGAAGAGGATTTCTCCGTACAGCGTCCGGTGTTTATTTATGCGCATGGCGGCGGGTATATCTTTGGAGACAAATTCACCGGTGATCCGAATGTCGCGGAATTCACTGGCTTCAAGAAGATGGCAAAGACCATGCTGGAAGCCGGATACACTGTCATTTCTTATAATTATGCCTTGGCTCCCGAATATAAGTATCCGACACCAATAGTTCAAATGAGCGAGCTGATCCGGTTTTTGCAAAAACACAGCAAGGAGTATGGCGTGGACATGCAGCGGGTTGTTTTGGGAGGAGGCAGTGCCGGTGCCCTAATGAGCGGCCAGTTTTCCATCATTCAGACTAACCCTGAATATGCCAAGGAAATGGGAATGGAGCCGGTAATCAGCGGAGATGACATTAAGGCCGTGTACTTCGGCTCTGCTCTGTTCGATCCCACCCGTGCGGGCCATTCTGGTTTTTTTCCTGTTGACTATATCTACTATCAGATGTTGAGAGCGTACTTTGGAGCCGGCAGCCTTGAGGACAACGCGGGAGCCAAACAAGCCAATATTACAGCCCATGTTACGAAGGATTTTCCGGCTTCGTATATTACCGACGGATTCATAGCATCATTCCCTTATCAGGCGCATGAGTTAGACCGCAGGCTTGATGATCTTGGAGTGAGCCACCGTTCCTTAATCTATGATTGGGGGTCTACGGACAGCATGCTTATGCATGGGTATGATATGCTGGACAGCATAGAAGCTGAAATGAATCTGAGAAATTTTATAGATTTTTTGAGCGAACGTGTTGAATCTAAGGAGCAAAGCCGTTAACAAACCACACGTCCAGCCCCCCTGCTAAGCTCACATCACAGCAAACATATTATACATTTTCATTTTGCGGATATCGTCTTTTGAGATTTTCAGCTCATTTAGCAGCTCCTGATTTTCGGGCAGCGGGGTTCTGGAGAACAGCATTTTCAGGGCGATGGGCATAAACGGGCGGAAGGAAACCCCCGACATCAATCCCCATTTTTGCTCGGATTCCAGGAAGGAAGCGAGAATGTTGATCGTCAGCTTTTCCAGCGGCGTAGCCTGGTTGGTCAATATCAGTGTTGTTAGCGTGTCGTAATGCTCCGTGTGGCCGATATACGAATTTTCGCACTGCCAGTAGTGGTCGAAGTCGCGGATGTTCATATACAGCATGGTTTTGTAGCCGGCTTCATCGGCCTCAGGCAGCATATCCACCACGCACCGGACGATTTTGTTAATCCGGCCATCGTAGAAATAAGTGTAGAACCGGCTGGAATTTTTAAAAAAGGTGGCAGGCAGGTTCTCAATTAAAGGCACGGGACTGCGGGGTTCGGTGTATAGCAGCTGCTCCACCTGTACATTTAACGCCTGTGCGATTGCGTACAGTGTGTTAATATCCAAGGCGATGTCGCCGGTTTCGTATTTCGACACGGTTGCTTTGCTTTTGAAAATGGCGCTGGCCAGCTCCTCCGCCGACATGCCTTTGTATTTCCGGATGCTTCTGATTTTTTTGCCGATTTCATGACTAACCTGCTGGCTCATCTTTTTGCTCCTTAGAGTTTCTTATAAATAGATCCTGCTGTGAAAATCACTTCGTTCTCATGTATTGCCTCTAATTATAGCACGAAAGTCCCCAAATGATTATTGAAACGAAACTAATGGAGGATTTTGTCTCGTATCACGAGAGTTGTGTTCTTCGATGCCTTAAGGAACTCTATGTAATAATGATCTCACAACACATCCTGAGGCGTGCAGGTTTGGAGGAGAGACGGAGCATGAAATACAACTTTGATGAAATCATTGACCGGCGAAACACCAATTCAACCAATGTGGAAGGGTTTCGCGACTATATGTTTTGCGGCAGGGAGGATCTGCAGTTTGCGTATAAAGATGAAGAACTTGTGCGGATGTGGATTGCCGATATGGAGTTTGCCACCCCTCCCGAGATCATTGATGCGATCCGTGAGCGGCTGAATCAGCGGATTTTTGGGTACAGCCAGGTGTTTGACCCTGCTTATTATGCGGCTGTTGCGGCATGGACGCAGAAATTTTATCAGTGGACGTTTCCGGAAGAACATCTGGTAACCTCGCCGGGAATCATCCCCGCTCTATATGAGCTGTGCGAATACATCTGCAAGCCGGACGAAAAAGTGCTGATTGTTACGCCCTCCTATGGATATTTCCAGTCGGCTGTCCGTCATAACCATCTGGGGCTGGTCTGCTCGAAGTTAATCAATAACGGCGGGCAGTATTCGATGGATTATGACGACCTGGAGCAAAAAGCAAAAGATCCTAAAGTGGTGTTGTGCATCTTCTGTAACCCCCATAACCCGACGGGCCGGTTGTGGACGGAGGAGGAACTGCGGAAGGCGGGGACGATTTGTTTGAATAACAACGTCCGGGTGATCTCCGACGAAATTCACTGCGACCTGCTGAGAAGCGGTCTGCGGCATATTCCGCTGGCCAAGCTTTTTCCTGAATCGGACCAGATTATTACCTGCATGGCGCCAAGCAAAACCTTTAATATGGCCGGCCTGATGTTCTCGAACGTCATTATTCCCGATCCGGTCTTGCGAAAAAAGTGGCTAGAGCGGCATTATGCCTTCAAAAATCCGCTGAGTATCACGGCCACGCAGGCTGCCTATGAACATGGCGAAGCTTGGCTTCAGGAACTGAAGTGTTATCTCGATTTGAATTTTGCATACACCGCTGAGTTTTTAAACACCCATCTGCCGAAAGCTGTATTCCGTATTCCCGAATCTACTTACCTCGCCTGGATTGACATCAGCCGCTATGTGGAGGCAGGGGAGGACCTGTCGTATCTTTTCGCCAGACACGCCGGTGTCCTGCTGGAGGACGGAAGCATGTTTGTCGATCATGCCGAAGGGTTTATCCGCCTGAATCTTGCTTGTCCCCGGGCGATATTGGAAAAGGGCCTGGAAAGAATCGCTGCCTATTTGAACAACAGCAACAGCAGCAGCGGAGCCAGCGACAGCAGCAGAACTAACAACAACAGCAAAACCAACAGCAAAACCAACAGCAACAGCGGAGCCAGCGACAGCAGCAGAACCGACAGCAGCAGAACTAACAGTGAAACCATTGACGGCGGCTTGAAGACCGGAAGCGCAAAAGTCAGTTAAAGCATCCGTTCGCCAGGGAGAATTATATAAAGATCTCAACTTTCGCAGCTGGAAAAACAGCATAGACCCTTGAGTGAGTGAGGAAAATTCAATAAATTTACTTATATTGATAAAAAACACCACACTTGTTTGGTGTCATGGTAGTGCGACCAACCATGTCAACAAGAAAGGTGCAAAAATTTAGGTTACAGCAACATTTCCCTGTCTGAACACAGTCTTGATTTTCTGAATTTTGGATGCCTTTTTGTAGCAGCTCAACATTGTCCTCTCCTATGACTTTCTTACGGACTGAGAGGGCCTTATTTGCTGATTATTCCGTGATTTGGCAAAGAGACGGACTCAGATTCCCTTATTTACGAGGAAAATTCACCGTTTGCATGTTTTCGGTACGAATAACGGATCTGGAGTCCGCCAGGCAACCCAAAAGCCCACGAATATCAGAAATAACGTCCTCTGGGTCCGGAAAGACCTCGGTATCGCGTTCGGTGGTAATCCGCTGCGGGTCTGTTACAGGAGAGGATTCGTTCCAGTTCGTTCAACGACAACAGCGGCAGTCCAAGATATGGTTTATCAAGTCTTGGTTCACGCTGCTTTTATTAACTCAATTTTCGCAGCCTGAGATCGGCAGCACAGCCTGAGATCGGCAACACAGCTTGAAACCGGCAGCGCAGCCTGAGTTCGGCAGCGCAACTTGAGATCGGCAGATACGCCTTGAGATCACTGGGCAAACCGGAGATCCCGTGCTGGAGTTGACTTTGAATTAGGGTGGAGCATTTCTTCCCAACCTGAGTCGTAATTTCGTTCAGCCGTTCTATGAGTTACGTCAAGGCAACTGCCTAGTCTAGCGTGCTAACTTCATCGCACCGTAAATCCCGCCGAGCGGGCGTTCGCCGCAACGAAGCCGGACTTATTCTATTTTTCAAAACGATTACTTTATTGCGGTTAAATTCACGCCAGGACTGGAGCTAAGCTAATTTTCGCTCTGCGAAAGTTGAGTAAAGATGTATAGACGGCTTCGGAGCAGCTTTCCGAAGTCTTTTGCCTGTTCCTGAATAAGATTACAGACACTGCAGTGATTCAGTGTTTACTCTTTTTCTTTTAAGAGCAAATCCAGTTTTTTATGTAACGACTTTAGCTGCCGGTCATAATGTTTGTAGGTAATGAATCCAATGATAGCTTTGACTCCAAAAAATAAAACCGCTGCAATTGCAATTAAAATATAGTTGTGAGCCAGCTTGCCAAGCCAATCATTTACTCCTGTCATCAATGCCCCTGCTTTCGTTTATAAGGTAGAGAAGTGGAGCGCCATTTGCATTCACATATCCACTTCTACTGGTGTCCCTGCTGCTGCAGGGCTTTTTTAGTCTCGTGTCAGGTTTAGTTTTGAAGTAAATTGAAGGAATTATACGAAGGGGAAGTTCCTGCGATTTGGGTACTACGTCTTTTTTCTAACTATCGAGTAAACTCCTCAACTTCGCGGTTCTCCTAAGTATGGAATATTTTCGTTGAGTAACCTCAATATCTGCACAATCAAAGTAAACATCAAAAAAAGCTATGAAAGCGCAAAAAACGGTTATTTTATTTATTTATTATGATGCTAATATGAAGGAGAAACCGTCTAACCCCCGGAGTTGAAACATGCGTAACGCTCATCAGCAAGAAAAGCCAACTGAATCTACAGGAAGGGTAGCGATAATGTGAAGCTGGCACATGTTCAGACTGACGAAAATGGCGTTACACTGATTACCGATAGAGGCCGAATACACATCGAATCGCGCACTCCCGGCATTGCCCGAATTCGATATACGCTGGATACGGAGTTTAGTCCTAAAGACAGCCTCATGATTGTGAAGCGGCCGGAGAACAGCGGTTTGCCGTGGACAGTTACGGATCAGGACGGTTATCTGGAATTATCGGCCGGGCTCATCGTAATCCGCGTAGACAAAGCGACCTGCGCTTTCAGTTATTGGGATACGGAAGGCCGGCTGCTGGCAAAAGAACCGGATACAGGGGGCAAGACACTTGAGCGGGTGAATGTCCGCTTGGCGGTTTATGATGCATCCGGCGGAAACATCGAAACGGATCAAGGCGCGGATGGATTGCGTGTCAGGGTGGAAGGACCGCGGAGGTTCGTGGACAAGCCGGCCTGCCACACCAAACTGGAATTCGTATGGCAGCCGGACGAGGCGCTGTACGGTCTGGGCTCGCATGAAGAAGGGATGCTGAATCTGCGGGGGAAACAGCAATTTTTATATCAGCAAAATATGAAAGCGGTTGTACCGGCCTTTTTGTCGACAAAAGGATATGGGATTCTGCTCGACTCCTACTCCTGCATGACCTTCCGGGACGATTCGTTTGGTTCTTACATCTGGACCGATGCAGACGATGAAATGGAATACTACTTTATATACGGTCCGGAGTTTGACCAGATTGTTGGCGGAATCCGTTACTTGACCGGCGAAGCGCCGATGCTTACCAAATGGTCCTATGGCTATGTGCAATCGAAGGAGCGTTACGTTTCCGCGGAGGAGTTGATAGCAACCGTACAAGCGTACCGGGACCGGAATCTGCCGATTGATTGTATCGTATTGGATTGGCAGTCATGGACAGGGGAGCTGTGGGGGCAAAAATCGCTTGATCCGGAACGTTTTCCGGACCCCGCCGGAATGATGCGCAAGCTGCACGCCCTGAACGTCAAATTGATGGTGTCGATCTGGCCGATTATGAGAGAAGGCGGCGAAAATCACCGGGAAATGCGGGAAAAGGGATTCCTGCTTGGCAATCAGGCAACCTACAATGCTTTTGCGGAGGAAGCGCGGCAGCTGTATTGGGAGCAGGCCAATGCCGGACTGTTTGCGCACGGGGTTGATGCGTGGTGGTGCGATTGTACCGAACCGTTTGAGGCCGATTGGAAAGGAGCCGTCAAGCCCGAGCCGGAGCAGCGTATGCTGCTTAACACGGAAGAAGCCAAGCTGTACCTTGATCCCGAGCTTCTCAATGCTTATTCCCTGCTGCACTCCAAAGGAATTTATGAGGGGCAGCGTTCCGTTACCGCCAGCAAACGGGTGGTCAATTTGACCCGGTCCGCTTACGCGGGACAACACCGTTACGGCACGATTACCTGGTCCGGCGATATATCGGCGAACTGGGATACGCTCAGAAAACAAATCGCGGCAGGGCTGTCATTCTGTGCGACTGGTTCTCCATACTGGACAGTCGATATCGGAGCTTTTTTTGTTCACGGCAACCCCGATCTCTGGTTCTGGAATGGGGACTACAACGGCGGTGTAGCGGATTTGGGGTACCGGGAGCTGTATGTCCGCTGGTTTCAATGGGGTGTCTTCCTCCCGATGTTCCGTTCGCATGGAACCGATACGCCAAGGGAGATTTGGCACTTCGGCGAACCGGGGGAGGCGATGTATGATACGCTCGTGAACTATTTGAAGCTTCGATACAGGTTGATGCCCTATATTTATTCACTGGCAGGAGCTGTGGCGCACCACGGCTATACGATGCTCCGCATGCTGGCATTTGATTACCGCGAGGAGGCAAGCCTGCATCCTATTGACGACCAATATATGTTCGGCCCGGCTTTCCTTGTAGCGCCGGTCACCCATGCGATGTATTACGGTCCGGATTCCCGTGAACTCCATAATATCAAGAAGTCCCGTTGCGTTTATCTGCCGGACGGGGAGTGGTATGATTTTTGGACCGATGTCCGGTTGGCGGGCGGCAGGACGATTGACGCAAAAGCGGACCTGGAGACCCTTCCGCTGTTCGTTCGTGCAGGGTCCATCATTCCTTTCGGACCTGAGATCCAGTACGCCGACGAATATTCCGTTTCCGGAGCGGAGGTCCGGTTGAAGGTATATCCCGGCAGGGATGCCCTGTTCACTTTATATGAAGATGAAGGGGATGGTTACCGCTACGAGAAGGGTTTCTTCTCTGAAATTGAACTGAAGTGGTCCGAGACGGACCGGACGTTGACCTTGGGACAGCGGACCGGCAGTTATGACGGGATGCCGGAGATCCGTCAATTTATTGTTGAAATTGCCGGCCGGTCCGGAAATTGCTTGGTTTGGTATAAAGGAGATTCTGTAGTTATCAGAGAAAATGATTTACATGACTAATCAACATGAGGAGTGTATTCAAATGAAACAACAAGGATTAAATCCTTACCTGCCTTCTTGGGAGTACATCCCGGACGGCGAGCCTTATGTGTTTGACGGAAGAGTATATGTATACGGTTCGCATGACCGCTTTAATGGACATGTCTTCTGCTTAAATGATTATGTGTGCTGGTCGGCGCCCGTGGAAGATCTGGGAAACTGGCGGTATGAAGGCGTAATTTACCGCAAAACGGATGATCCGCTGAATCCCGACGGCAGGATGTGTCTCTACGCCCCTGACGTTACGGCAGGCCCGGACGGGCGTTATTATCTCTATTATGTTCTGGATAAAGTATCCGTTGTGTCCGTGGCGGTCTGCGATACTCCGGCGGGCAAATTCGAATTTTACGGGTACGTCAAATATGCCGATGGGACCCGTCTCGGTGAAAGAGAAGGGGATGAACCCCAATTTGACCCCGGCGTATTGACGGAAGGTCAATATACATATCTGTATACCGGCTTTTGCGCGCGCGGGGACCGGTCCAGACACGGCGCCATGGCGGCGGTGCTTGGTCCGGATATGCTGACGATTGTGGAGGAACCGGTATTTGTTGCACCGAGCGAACCATACAGCAAAGGCAGCGGTTTTGAGGGGCATGAATTTTTTGAGGCGCCTTCCATCCGCAAACAGGGGGATACCTATTATTTTGTTTATTCCTCCATTGTGATGCATGAATTATGTTATGCTACGAGCAAATTTCCAACCAAAGGTTTCGAATATCAAGGGGTCATTATAAGCAATAGCGATCTTCATATTGATTCTTACAAGCCGGCAGACAAGCCGATGTATTACGGGGGCAACAATCATGGCAGCATCGTTGAAATCAACGGATCATGGTACATCTTCTATCACCGGCATACCAACGGTACCGCGTTCTGCCGGCAGGGCTGCATCGAGCCGATCGCTTTCCGGGAGGATGGGACAATTCCCCAGGCTGAAATGACGTCCTGCGGACCAAACGGAGGACCGCTTGCGGGACACGGAGAATATCCGGCCTATCTCGCATGTAATCTGTATTGTAACGAAGACCGACTGTATACGGGCGGATTTGATGAGATGGGCGCCTGGATGGACAGCCGGTTTCCGAAGATTACCCAGGACGGGAAGGACGGAGATGAAGAAACCGGGTATATCGCAAATATGACGGATTCGGCCACGGCCGGATTCAAGTATTTCGACTGCAGCGGCGTCAGCAGGGTCAGCATCAAAGTTCGCGGGTATTGCAGAGGAGCTTTTGAAATCAAAACGGCCTGGGACGGTCCAGCCCTGGGGCAAATCCCGGTACATTCCTCCAATGTATGGACAAAACACAGCGCAGACATCGCCATTCCGGACGGGATACAGGCGTTGTATTTGACATACAAAGGCACGGGAGGCGCAAGTCTCGCCTCATTTGAACTGGAATAACCAGCTTTCCCGCGGGCGGGATAAGGGAATAGAGGCAGCTTCGGAGGCGTCCGGGGCTGCTTTTTTTATGGTGTGGCACGACCAGGAAACAGCGTAGCGGATGTTAAAAAATGATAACGCTTTCTTAAAAATGTCGGCTTACCCCGTCAGCACCCGGCAGGATAGACTAGGGATAAAAGGAGGAACGCCGATGGAACTGAATACGCACCTTCCAAACCCTGCGGTCAAGACGGGAAGACGCGAGCTGTTGTGGAAGCGGTTCAAAAAACAAAGGGTCCTGCATGTGTTTGTTGGACTAGGCATGATCTTTTTGCTCATCTTTTCTTATACGCCTATGTTCGGCATTCTTATGGCATTTAAGGATTACAGTATTTCGAGCGGCATCAAAGGGATTTTTACAAGCGAATGGGTTGGCCTGAAATATTTTGACGAGTTTATCCATGATTATCAGTTTGGCAAAATTGTACGCAATACGCTCGCTTTAAGCCTTTTAAAGGTGATTTTTGCTTTTCCTGCCCCCATCCTGCTTGCCATCATGCTGAATGAAGTCAAAAATATGGCCTTTAAACGGTTTGTCCAGACGATCAGCTATCTGCCTCATTTTATTTCCTGGGTGGTTGTAGTTGGCGTCTCCTACGCCTTCCTGTCCACGGATGTCGGCATGATAAACCGGGCGCTTGTGGATTTGGGCCTTATCGATCAGCCGCTCCAAATTCTGACCAGCCCCAACTATTTTTGGGGACTTGCGGTTGGCAGTGCGGTCTGGAAGGAAATGGGCTGGTGGACCATTATTTTTCTGGCGGCCATTACGGGAATTAATCCTGCGCTGTATGAAGCCGCCGAGATTGATGGAGCAGGGAGATTGGCGAAAATTCGCCATATTACCCTTCCCGGGATCAAAGGAACGGTTGTCGTGGTGCTGGTTCTCACGATCGGCAGCATCCTTGGAGGCGGTCTGGTCGGATCCAACTTCGAACAGGCGTATCTGTTCGGCAACAGCATCAACAATCCAACCTCGGAAATTGTACAGACCTACGCGTTTAAGGTTGGGCTTAGCGACGGCCGGTTTTCCTATGCGGCAGCCATTGATTTGATCCAATCGGTTATCTCCGTTGTGCTGATCTTTTCAAGCAATTACATCGCTAAACGAGTTTCGGGATCGAGCTTGTTCTAAAGGAGGGAGGGAGATTCGTGCTGAAGACGCAGAAACAAAAAGATTTGCTGTTCGACAGTTTTATTTACGCCGCTTTGTTTGTCATCATGCTCTCCATGCTGTACCCGTTTTATTATGTGCTGATCGCTTCGTTTAATAAAGGCACCGACACCCTTATCGGCGGCGTTTACCTCTGGCCCCGGAATTTCACCTTGGAGAATTATGAAATTTTTCTGTCTGACCCCAAATGGTTAAGCGCTTTTCTGGTGACCGTTGCCCGGACGGCGGCGGGTACGCTGCTGGGCCTCCTATTAACCAGTTTGGTCGCTTATGCGCTGTCACATAAGGATCTGATGTTCAGCAAGACCTATTTTACAATTATCATCTTTGCCATGTACTTCTCAGGCGGCTTGATTCCCTATTATGTCGTGCTGCGTTCGATTGGTCTGCTGAATTCGTTTGCGGTCTATATTGTGCCGTCCATGCTCAATACGTTTTTCCTGCTGATCGCCATTTCATTTTTCCGGGAAATTCCCGGCGAGCTGAAGGAATCGGCCCATATCGACGGCGCTGGTGAACTCGTCATTTTCTTCAAAATCATCCTTCCGGTTTCGACGCCGGTGCTCGCTACAATGGCGTTGTTCATGGGTGTAGGACAATGGAATTCGTGGCTGGATTCCGCTTATTTCGTTCAGTCGGAGAGTTTGCGGACGCTCACCTTCCGGATGATGGAAGTGATCAACCAGAGCAATGCGCCGATGGATGCCTTAGCGGTAGCCAACCGGCCGACTTCAGGGGTGACAAGCTTTTCGCTGCAGGTTACCTCGATGGTGGTGTCCATTGTACCGATTATCTGCGTTTATCCGTTTCTGCAAAAATATTTCGTACACGGGATTATGCTGGGTTCAGTTAAAGGCTGAAGCAGCCGGACGTGGAGGAATGGACGGATACCCATACTTAATGTAAGCGGAACCAACCGGTAGGGCCTCCGGCTCCTACCGGATTTTGTGTGCTTATGTTACTTTAAAAGGTATAAATTGGCGGCAGGGGGTCTCGACCATGAGCATAGTACGCAAAATTATATTAGGGTATGTGATCCTGATTTTTATCCCGGTTGTTACATTCGGGTACTACTACTACATTCAAATCTACGGAAATCTGACCCAGCAGTTCGTGGAAAGCCGGCAAAACATCCTGGAACAGGCTTATGCAAATATGAAGGCGGATCTGGTACGAATCAGTTCCATTCAACGGCTGCTGCAGTACAACCCCTATCTGACCGATTATCTGGAAGGCAGGTATTCCTCAGACTCGGAGAGCATTTATACCTACAACCGCTATATCAGCCCGCTTATCAACAATTCGCTGTTCACCAATCCGGAGATTGAGAGCTTTCGGATTTACAAAATAAAGCAGCAGGCGCTCCCGATTACGGACCGGTTCCTCGATATTTCAGCTCTTCCGCGAGAGGGGGCGGAGATCGCCCGGGATTTAAAACCAGGTCATGGAAGGTGGATGATCGCCGATCATGAAGCCGAGCCGCCTCCGCTCATCTTTTATCAAAACCTGTATAATCCCGATTACACCGAAAGGATTGGATTGCTTGAACTGCAGATCAACAGCGGCCTGATCCAGCGCTTTTACAAGGCGACCGGAAGCGAGGGGAACTGGACCGCTATGCTGCTGCCTAAACGAGGCATGCCGCCGGCCTTGGCGGATCCGGGGCAACGAAAGGAAGAACAAGCTTTGGCGCAGCTTGCCGCAGACGATAAGCGGCCTTATTTTGCCAACCGGAATAGGATTGTAAATCAACTGGATATCGAAGAGCTTGACGCCCGGATTGCGGTGATCGGGAAAGCGGACGAGGTGTTCCATACGGTAAAACGCAAGGGAATGATTATGATCTCCATGATTGTGATCCTTTTGGCCGCCATGTCCTTCGCTTATTATGCGCTTGCTTCTACCCTCGCCAAACGCATTTTGCGTCTTGCCAGACATATGCGCAACCTGAACGACAACAACATGAAGCAGTATATCAGCAAGCATGACAAACCGAACCGCCAGGATGAAATCGGCTTTTTGACGGCGACCTACAACTCGATGATTCAACGTATGGACGAGCTGATCAACAATGTGCACCGTGCGGAGCTGCGAAACAAAGAAGCGGCCTACAAAGTGCTCCAGGCACAGATCAAACCGCATTTCCTTTACAACACGCTGGAGACGATTCGAATGCTTGCCGAGTCCAACAATGACAAAGAGGTAGCGGATATTTCTTATTGGTTCGGAAAACTGATGCGTTACAGCTTATCTTCAAAGGAAGATGAAACGGTGCTTGCCCGTGAAATCGAAACGGTTGTGTTTTACCTGAACATTCATAAAATGAGGCTGCAAAACCGGCTGACTTATGAAATCGACATTGCCGCCGATGCGGAGCGGATCCCGTGTCCGCGGTTTATTTTGCAGCCGTTGGTCGAAAACAGTATCATTCACGGGGCTTCCTCTACGCTCCGGCCTGTCCATATCAAACTTCAAGCAGCCGAAGCCGAAGACGCGGATGAAATACGCATTACAATAACGGACACCGGAATGGGGATTCCGGAAGAAAAACTGCAGCTCCTACGTACCAGGCTGGCCAAGGGACCCGCAGCTGCCCCTTCCGCTGAAGAAAGCGAGGGAGGCGTCGGTCTGTTCAATGTCAGCGAAAGAATCAGATCCTATTTTGGCGGCGGGGCGAAATTAGTGTTGGATAGCACCCAAGGCCGCGGAACCTGTCTTACTCTCATTGTGCCAAAGGATATTAAGAAATGACAACGCTTTCTTAAGGATGTTAGCTTACGCGGGACCTGCGCGGAGGATTAAGCTATATACAGAAGGACGTAAGCGCATACACAACAACGGTTGCAGTGCAAACGGTATAGGTCATGACTTAAGCCGGTTGGCCAGACTTCAGACTTGTTCACATCATCCGTTTACCGATATTAAAGCTCCTGCTTTAATATAAACCAATTACTAATGGAGGGGTTCTATGTATAGAAACAGAGGCAAAAAAGCACGGCTGCTGCTGCTGGCGGTTGTGATGCTGATGGCGCTGTTATCGGCCTGCGGGAGTCAAAACACGAATCAAAGCGAAGGAGCTGGAGCGGATAATCAGACCTCGGCGGACGACGGGAAAATAAAGGAGCTCTCCTTGTTTATTGACGCCTCGTGGTATCCGGTTAAGGAATGGAAGGGACCTGTCGCCGAAAAAATTACCGAAAAGACGGGGGTAAAGCTTAAGGTAACGGTCGCCACGGACGACAAGCAGCTCCCGTTAATGATCTCTTCCGGAGATCTCCCGGATCTGGTATTCACCTACTCGAATATTGACCGGATGTCGGATTCAAAGCTGTCTTATCCTTGGAATGAGCTAATCGAAAAATATGCGCCGGATTTTAAAATCGATGATACAAGAATTGCGATTCATACCATGGATGACGGGAATTTTTATACCATCCGAAATTCGTTTGCAACCCAAGAGGAAATGAGCCAGAACAAATATGCGATTGGAAGCGACGGCAACCCCGGTATCGCGGTAAGAGAAGATCTCCTGAAAGAGCTCGGCAATCCCCCCCTGCAATCGCTGGACGATTTCGTAAAGATTTTGGGTATGGTTAAAGAAAAGTATCCTGAGATGGTACCGCTCATTATGGACAAAGACTGGATTGAACAATATTTTCTGCAGCAGCTTGGGGTGGAAGCCCTCCTGGACGGATGGTATGAGCGGGACGGGAAAATTGATTACGCGATCAGACAGCCGGAGATGCTGGAGTTCTTCAAATTTATGAACAGCCTGTACCGCAACGGATATATTTTGGGAGAGAACTTCGCGTACACCAATGATCAGATCGACGATCAATACGCATTAAGCGGCAAAGCGTTTGCACACAGCCATACTGTCAGTGTAGGAGATATGGATAATATTAAATCCAAAAACAATGGGGACAGCTACACCTTTAAAATGCTGCCAAGCGCATTATCGGAAAAGACCAAAATTGTCAGCACGGGACTCGGTTTTGCCGGCACCTTTATCACCAAGAAAAACAAAGACCCTGAAGCATCCATTAAGCTCCTGCAGTACCTGGCAAGCGATGAAGGGAAAAAGCTGACGATGTTCGGCGTCGAAGGCGAGCACTGGACATGGAATGAAGAGGGATACCCGGAACTGAAATACGACCCTTCGGATGCCGACTTTATTAACAGCAACGGAATCAAATGGTGGTATTTATACAACGACGGAGTGATGGAAGGCCTGCAGGGATATGTTCCGGGCACGCAGAAAACGCAAGCTTTGATGGAACGAAAGGAAGTTACGGTCTATAAGCCGGAAATCGGCCTGATTCAAACCCAGCCGGATTCCAGTGAAAAGACGATCAAAACCAAAATTGATGAAATGGTGAAAAATGAAAAAGTAAAAATCTATTTGGCCGAGTCGGAAGAAGAGGCGGTGGCCAATTATGAAACGATGATTAAAAACGCAGAAAATCTCGGGCTTCAGCAGCTTGTGGATTGGGCCAATGAAATCTATCAGAAAAAGAAGGACTTATTCAAGTAAAACGAGAAGTTCGATAGGGGCCGCTGTGCCTCTATCGAACTTTATCTGTATACGTTCGCTCATAAAAGGATGGGGTGTAAGGTGAAGGTATTAACTGTTGACGATGAGCCGTTAATCCTGAACGGGCTGGTCAAAATTATCAGGGAAGTGGCGCCGCTGGGAACCGAGGTCCGCGAAGCCTCCAATGCCTATGAAGCGCTTGACCTAATGAAGGATTATCTGCCAGATGTGACGATAACGGACCTGAATATGCCGGAGAAAAATGGATTTGAGCTGATCGAGGAAACCAGACAAGGCGGGTGGTGCGAGCGTTTTATCATCCTGACTGGTTACGATGAGTTCGAATATGTGCGCAGAGCTCTTCGTACCGGGGTGGTGGACTATCTGCTGAAACCGATCGATAAGGGTGAAATCGCTTCCCTGCTCGGTCGCGTACGGGAAGAACTGCCGGATGAATCCGATTCGGAGTATTCCCATCATGCCAGACGTATCCTCACCTACATGCAAATCCATTTTAGAAAAGACCTGTCGCTGGACCAGCTGTCGGACCAAATGAATCTTCACCCGAACTACATCAGCAGCTTGTTTAAAAAAGAAACCGGCCATACCTTTATCAATTATCTGAATATGCTGCGGATTCAGGCGGCACAAGAGCTGTTAATGTCGGGTAGCGAGCTTCCCGTAAGCACTATCGGGCGGCAGGTCGGTTATGACAATAAGCATTATTTTACAAAGGTATTTAAGAAATATACGGGGACCACGCCGGGGGCTTACCGGAAAAGCGAACAATAGCCTGAGAGAAGGAGCGTGGAGATGGGGATCTGGAAAGATTATCACTTCGGCGATATGGTCGCACGTTATGTCAAAGACAGCCAGACCGGGCAGCTTGGCTTGGTCTTGTTTCCTTTGTCCAAAATCGCTGAGGTATGCGATAAAAACTACAAGGCCGATCCTTTGGTGCAGCTAAAATGGGTTGGCGATGCGTACCCCGGCGGCTTTGCGCACGGCCACTCCATGCGGGGCAGCGCAACTACGGACACTTTGCGGTTTGAAGAGCAGTTGAGGATAGACAATAAAACCTGTACTGAGATTGTATCGGTCTGGCGCAGCCGGGAAGCAAGCAGAATAGAACATCATTTGGTCTGGTATCGGGGTTTTGGGGCCTTGGAATCGTTTACAGTGGTCAGGAATTGCGGCGCATCGGCTCTTACTGCCGAAATGATCTCTTCTTTCTCATTAACGGGTTTGACCCCGTTTGCGGAGGACGAAGGGCCGGAGTCGTTAGTTCTCCATCGGATTCTCAGCTCCTGGTCCGCCGAAGGGCGGTTAACCTCCAGCACGATTGAAGAGCTGAACCTTGAACCAGCCTGGGCGCCTCATGCGGCTAGAGGCATAAGGTTTGGACAAGTCGGATCGATGCCGGCAAGAGGATTTTTTCCAATGGCTTTTTTGGAGGATGTCCGCGCCGGGGTTACCTGGGGGGTACAGATTGCCCACCCCGCGTCCTGGCAGATCGAAGTCGGTAGAAGGGACAACGCTCTGTTTCTATCCGGCGGACTGGCCGACAGGGAGTTTGGCCATTGGACCAAAAATATCGGGCCTGGAGAGTCGTTCCAAACTCCGCGCGCTTATCTCACGGCCGCGGTTGGGGGAGTGGACGCTGCGGCGGACCGGCTGACGGAAATACAGAAGCGCTCCCTTATAGGCGGTCCCGAACCGGAAGAGGATCTGCCGGTTGTTTTTAACGAGTTTTGTACCTCTTGGGGGTCGCCGTCGGCTGCGAGTCTCTATGCAATTGCGGAACGGCTCAAAGACAAAGGCATTCGTTATCTGGTCATTGACTGCGGCTGGTATAGGAGCAAAGGGGCAAATTGGTTTACAAGCATGGGGGATTGGGAGGTCAGCGCACAGGATTTTCCCGATGGCCTGGGCCCTGTGCTGGAGCACATCCGGCAGTGCGGCATGATCCCCGGCATCTGGTTCGAGCTGGAAGTGTGCGGCGCGGCGTCTACGGCGTTTCACCGGACGGATCATCTGTTGAAGCGGGACGGTCTGCCAATCACAAGCGGAGACCGGCGCTTCTGGGATTTCCGTGATCCGCATGTCATTCGTTATCTAAAAGACAAGGTGATCGACTTGTTAACCACCCATCGTATTGGCTATTTAAAAGTGGATTATAACGATAGTTTGGGAATCGGCTGCGACGGGGCGGAATCGCTTGGGGAAGGATTGCGGCAGCAAATGCAGGCGGTGCAGGATTTTTTCAGATTGCTCCGGCGGGAGGTGCCTGGAATCGTGATTGAAAACTGCGCCTCCGGCGGACACCGGCTGGAACCGTCCATGGTTGGGCTTACAAGCATGTCATCGTTCTCCGACGCGCATGAATGCGTAGAAATCCCGATCATCGCCGCTAATCTTCACCGTGTGATTCTGCCCCGGCATAGCCAGATTTGGGCCGTGCTCAGGAAAACGGACACTCCGCAGCGCATGGTGTATTCGCTGGCCGGGACGATGTTGGGGAGAATGTGCTTGTCCGGCGATATTCATGAGTTAAGCGCGGAGCAGTGGGGAGTGATAGACAAGGCGATCGCCTTCTATAACAAAGCTGCCCCAATCATTAAAGAAGGCACAACCAGCAGATACGGGACTTCCGTGCGCAGTTACCGGCACCCCAAAGGGTGGCAGGGGATCATGCGCACATCCAAAGACCAATCCTTCATTCTGGCGGTGGTTCACACCTTTGGCGGCGCTAAAGAAAGCATAACATTGCCCCTTCCCCTTGACTGTGGAACCTATAAGATTGTTGAAATCTTTTCAGATACAGATATCGGGATCAACCTGGAACAAGACCAATTTTGTATCGGATTGCATAGACCGTTTTCGGCTGTCTGTGTTTTACTTGAGAACATGGGCTGAGAAGCTGGCAGGCCGAGAATTAAATTTCTTCGTCAATGGAATGGAGGAAATTATGAATCACACTACACATCCCCGCCGGTTATGGTACGCAGAGCCTGCGGCTGAATGGAACGAAGCGCTGCCGATCGGAAACGGCAGGCTGGGAGCGATGATTTATGGCAGAACCGCCGAGGAGAAGCTGTCGCTTAACGAAGATTCCGTATGGTACGGCGGTCCGCGCGACCGCAATAATGAAGATGCGCTGCCGAACCTGCCCCGGATCCGCAAGCTGATCCTGGAGGGAAAGCTCCGGGAGGCGGAAGAGCTGGCGGCGATGGCCATGTCGGGGCTCCCGGAATCGCAGCGCCACTACCTGCCTCTAGGCGACCTGCTGTTGTCGTTCGCCGGTCACGATCTGCCGGCCGAAGATTATGTCCGGGAGCTGGACCTGGAGCACGGCGTCTCCCGGGTTAGTTACCGGATCGGAGAGGTGCGGTACACGAGGGAGCTGTTTGCAAGCTATCCGGACCAGGCGCTTGTCATCCGGATCACCGCCGATAAGAAGCGGGCTATTTCGTTTAAAGCCCGGTTTAACAGGCACAATTGGCGCTATCTGGAAAACACGCGGAAATGGGGCCGCAATGGGCTGGTGATGCGGGGCGACTGCGGCGGAGAAGGCGGCAGTACCTTTTGTGCCGCGGTAAAAGCAGACGCGGAAGCAGGCGAAGTCCGTACATTGGGTGAATATTTGCTGGTGAACGAAGCCGATGCGGTTACGCTTACGCTTGCCGCCGGAACAACCTTCCGGCATCCCGATCCGGGGCTTGAGGTCAAACGGCGGTTGGACGCTTTAAGCCAGATGTCTTATTCGGAGCTGCTGGAACGGCATATTGCGAACTACCGGTCGTTATATGCACGGGTCGAGTTGAAGCTTCCGGAATCAGCGGAATTAAGTAAACTGCCGACAGGCGAGCGGCTGGCGCTTGTGCGCAAGGGCGGAGAGGATGCCGGATTGATCGCTGATTATTATCAGTTCGGCCGTTATCTGCTGATTTCCTCCAGCCGTCCCGGCTCCCTGCCCGCAAATCTTCAGGGAATCTGGAACGACAGCTTTACCCCGGCATGGGATAGCAAATATACCATCAATATCAATGCGCAAATGAATTACTGGCCGGCTGAAAACGCCAACTTGGCCGAATGCCACGAGCCGCTGTTTGAGTTGATCGAACGGATGCGGGAGCCCGGCCGGGTTACGGCCAAGGTCATGTATGGCTGCCGGGGGTTCACTGCGCATCATAATACGGATATTTGGGCGGATACGGCGCCTCAGGATACCTATCTTCCAGCTTCCTTTTGGCCCATGGGCGCCGCCTGGTTATGTCTGCACTTGTGGGAGCATTACCAATATACGCAGGACCGTTATTTTTTGGCGCGAGCCTTTGAGACGATGAAAGAGGCGGCGGTATTCCTGCTGGATTACTTGATCGAAGACGGGGAAGGCCGCCTCGTCACCTGCCCGTCCGTGTCGCCCGAGAACAGCTACCGGCTTCCAAACGGGGAAACGGGGGTATTTTGTGCGGGAGCGTCCATGGACTTCCAGATCATTGATGCCTTGTTTCAGGCTTGTATCCACAGCTCGGAAATCCTCGAAATAGAAGAGGAGTTTCGAGGTGAACTTGCCGCGGCACTGAAACGGCTGCCTAAACCGCAAATCGGCCGCTACGGACAAATTCAGGAATGGATGGAAGATTACGAGGAGCTTGAGCCGGGCCACCGGCACATCTCTCATCTGTTTGCCCTTTACCCGGGCGAAAGCATCAGTCTGGAGCATACGCCGGAGCTGGCGGAAGCGGCCCGGACGACTTTGGAACGCAGGCTGGCTAATGGCGGCGGCCATACCGGCTGGAGCCGCGCCTGGATCATCAACTTTTGGTCCAGGCTTCAGGATGGAGCCAAAGCATACGAGAATGTAAAAGCGCTGCTCGCGCATTCGACGCTGCCCAATCTTTTTGACAACCATCCTCCGTTTCAAATCGACGGCAACTTTGGAGGAACGGCCGGCATCACGGAGATGCTGCTGCAAAGCCACGGCGGAATCCTCCGGCTGCTGCCGGCTGTCTCCGATGACTGGAGTGAAGGCAGTGTCAAAGGGCTGAAGGCGCGCGGCGGTTTTACCGTGGCGTTTGACTGGGAATCCAAACAGGTACAGCGGGTCACCGTGACCTGCGCCGTTTCCGGTCCCTGCCGCTTAGAAGCGCCAGGACTCGGGCCTGTAGGGTTTGAAGGAGAGGCCGGGCAATCCTACACATTTTTCAAGTAAAGGAATGAGCCACACCCTAAGCTGAATTATGCCGGGCCGTCCGATGCTGGAATCGGGCGGCTTTTTTTGATGATGATGACAAAAACGTCCGCTTCACCAACTCAAATTTATGGGGGAAAGACCTTTGTTTTATGAATTGTAAGCGCATTCTCAGACGGTATACTTTAACTATCACCAAGGTTGAACACCTGACGAGCAGCCAGTAAAAAAAGGGAGGCACAGCATCATGCAGAAAACAGCAAGACGTTTGGCGAAAGGGGCCGCGGCCGGTATTATTGCTTTGTCCATGGTATTGTCCGGCTGTAGTTCAAACAGTAACAACTCCGCGGGCAGCGGAGGAAAAGAAGGGGCAGCTGCAAATGACCCTAACGCACCGGTTACGTTTTCCGTCTTTATGAACGGGCCCGGACAACAGCCAACCGCCGACAACAAAATCCTGAAAAAAATTAAGGATGAGACCGGTGTCAGCTTCAATATGGAATTCCTGGTCGGCGACCTGCAGCAAAAGCTTGGAGTGATGATCGCCGGCGGAGACTATCCGGATATTATGTCCGGGGATGACAAGCTCATTAACGCCAAGGCTTTTATTCCGCTTGAAGACTTGATTGAAGAACATGCGCCGAACCTGAAAAAGCATTACGCCGCTGTCTGGAACCAAATCAAAGATGAAAGTGACGGACATCTCTACGTCCTGCCCAGTTACGGGGTATATCAAGGACGGATTACCGAACCGACCTATCAAGGCCCTGGCTTTTGGCTGCAAAAAGCCGTGTTGAAAGAAATGGGTTATCCTACGCCGAAAACGCTGGACGAATATTTCGATATTATTGCGAAATACAAGGAAAAACATCCGGACATGATTGGTTTTGAAACACTGAACTTTGACTGGAGAGTATTCCCGCTGCAAAACGCGCCTGAGCATTTATCCGGTCATCCCAACGACGGCGCGGTTGTTGTCGACAATAACAAAGCGCAAATTTTTGCCGACAAAGAGATTTCTAAAACCTATTACAAAAAGCTAAATGAAATCAACGCCCAAGGCTTATTGGATAAAGAAGCGTTTGTACAGAACTACGACCAGTATCTGGCCAAAATCTCCAGCGGCAAGGTCATCGGGATGTTTGACCAGCACTGGAACTTCGGGGACGCCGAAAATTCGCTGATATCTCAAGGCAAAATTGAAAATACGTATATCGGGTTTCCGCTGCTCTATCCGGGAGCCGAAGAATGGTACCGCGACCGGGGCGCAGTAGGAACCAACCGCGGGTTCGGCATCTCGGTCAACGCCAAAGATCCGGTCCGGATCATCAAGTTCTGGGACAAAATGATCACGGAGGATTGGCAGAAAGTCATCCAGTGGGGCATTAAAGGCGAGGATTACGAAGTGGACGACAAAGGAATGTTTTACCGGACGCCAGAACAACGCAAAAATGCGGACAACACGAGCTGGCAGCTGGCCAACAAGATCAAAACCATGCACGGCTACATGCCGAAGATCCAAGGGACCTACAGCGACGGTAATGCGGCCGATCCCGGAACACAGCCGCAAGAATTTTACGACAGTCTGAAGCCTTACGATCAGGAGATTTTGAAAGCGTATAACAAGAAGACATGGTCTGAATTCTTCAAAGAACCTAAAGAGAATCCGGTCTACTTCCCGGCCTATTCCATCGTATTGAAAGACGGATCGGCGGCGCAGATGGCCCAGTCCAAGCTGAATGATCTCCAGGTGAAATATTTGCCTAAAGTAATTATGGCGAACCCGGGAGAATTTGAGCAAACCTGGACGGAATATGTAAACGAGATTCACAAGCTGGACATCAAAGCGTATGAAGACCGGATGAACGAACAAATTCAGTGGCGGATTGAGAACTGGAGCGTCAAGTAAGCGGGAGACGGCAGGAGGAGCGGGACGCGGTCCCGCTCCTCACCCATAAAGCCCAGCCGGAAGGTGTACAGGAGGGAAAACCATGTCTGATACTGTATTGGCTCAGAAGGTCAAAGAAAAAAAACCGAAAAAACGCAGAATCGACCCCGAAATTGGCGTCAGTTTAAGCTGGAAGACGATTAAAGCGCAAAAACAGCTAATTTTTATGTCCGTACCGATCGCCATTTATTTGATTATCTTTAACTATGTTCCCGTTTGGGGTTGGCTGATGGCGTTCCAAAACTACCGTCCGGCCGTTTCGTTTGCCAAACAGGAGTGGGTAGGGCTTCAGCAGTTCCGCTTTCTGTTTCAGGATGATACCTTCATGCTTGTTTTGCGCAATACGATTGCGATGAGCTTTATCAATCTGGTTCTGGGTTTCGTTACAGCAATCGTGTTGGCTCTGCTGATTAATGAAATTAAGGTCAAGGTGTTCAAACGCACTGTCCAGACCATCTCATATCTGCCTCACTTTTTGTCCTGGGTCATTGCCGCGGGAATCGTGGCCACTTCACTGTCCGTCGATGACGGGATTGTGAATGTTATCCTCATGAAGCTCCATCTAATTGATGAACCGATCATGTGGTTAAGTGAAGGGAAATATTTTTGGGGGATTGTAGGAGCCGCCAATGTGTGGAAAGAGGTAGGGTGGAATACCATTATCTATTTGGCAGCCATCACCTCGATTGACCCTTCTCTATACGAAGCCGCTTCGATCGACGGAGCGTCGCGCTTGAAGAAAATGCGTTATGTAACGCTCCCTGGGATTAAAGCCACTTTTGTGATTCTGCTGATCATGAATATCGGGCACATCCTGGATGCGGGTTTTGAAGTGCAGTATCTGCTTGGCAACGGTCTTGTGATCGACTGGTCGCAAACGATCGACATCTTTGTGCTCAAGTATGGCATTTCGATGGGGAATTACTCCCTGGCAACGGCGGCCGGGATTTTCAAAACCGTCGTCAGCGTAATCCTTGTTTTAGTCGCTAACAACATCGCGAAACGCCTCGGCGAAGAGCGGTTGGTATAGAGGAGGAAACTGCAATGAAAGCTGTGAACAAGCCTGCAACCCGTTTGGAGCCCGCAATCTTTCATACGCTGAATACGGTATTTATGCTCTTTGTGGTTGTAGTTACCCTTTATCCGTTCCTCCACACCCTGGCAATCTCGTTTAATGACGGAAATGATGCGCTGGTAGGGGGGATATTTGTTTGGCCCCGGGTCTGGACCCTGGAGAACTATAAAGCCGTATTTGTGTCAGGCACCATTTATCACGCCGCTTTTATCTCGGTTTCCCGTACGATCCTGTCTACCGTGCTGGGCGTGTTTTTAACCACCATGCTTGCTTATACGCTCGCCCAACCGCAGTATATCTTCCGGAAAACCATCAGTATGCTGTTTATATTGACCATGTATTTTAACGCGGGGCTGATCCCCAACTACTTCCTCATCAAGGAATTGGGGCTGCGCAACAACTTTCTGGTGTATATTTTGCCGGCTCTGGTCAGTGCGTTTAACCTGATTGTAATCCGGACTTATATCCGCTCCCTTCCAGGAAGTTTAGTTGAATCGGCCAAAATTGACGGCGCGGGAGATTTCAGAATCTTCTGGAAAATTATTTTTCCGCTCTGCACCCCCGTCTTGGCCACCGTTGCCTTGTTTATCGCCGTCGGGTCCTGGAACGCCTGGTTTGATACGTTTTTGTATGCTTCTTCGGATATACGGCTTAGCTCTTTGCAGTATGAAATGATGAAGCTGCTCGGTTCCACGATGAGCACCAATAACGATCCGTCCATGCTGGCGGGCAATCAGGCTGATCAGGTGCAGGCGATGGTAACGCCCGCTTCCATCCGCGCGGCGATTACCATTGTCACAGCCATGCCGATCCTGTTTGTCTATCCTTTCCTGCAAAAGTATTTTGTGGTAGGGTTAAATCTTGGAAGTGTAAAAGAATAAACCGGGTGTACCTATAACAAGTAATACCGAGGACCGTTTTGGCTGGAGCCGAAGCGGTTTCTCCCGTTATACCGTCAGCTGCAACATTCCGTGGAATGGGGAGGACAAGACATGCTGAAAGTGTTATTTGCCGATGATGAGCCTCTGATGCTTGAAGGACTCCGCTATCTGGTAGACTGGAATACCTTGGGGTTTGAAATTTGCGGCGAAGCGCTGGACGGGGAGGATGCGGAACGGCTGATACAGGCCAGCCGGCCTGATCTCGTCATCACGGATGTCCGAATGCCGGTCATCGACGGATTAGATCTGATCGAACGATTTTCTGAAAGCGATTCCCGCCCCAAATTTATTATTTTTAGCGGGTATGCCGACTTCGATTATGCCAGAAGAGCTTTAAAATACGGAGTCTCCAATTATTTGACCAAGCCGCTGGACGAAACAGAACTCGTTCGGGCTGTCCAGGCTGTTGTTTCCGACATCAGCGCAGCCAGAGAGCGCTTCAAACGCCAATCTGCGTTATCCGCCATGGTATTAAATGAACGGGTAACCCGCATTCTGATGCGAATGGATGCCCAGGCAGAAATGGATGAAGCGCTGAGCTCGCTGGGGATCAACCCGGATTCGCGTTTCTGCTGCGTGCTGATTCATGGAATTACAGCGGATGTGCCGGATCCGCTTGAGCTCTTTCTGCTGAACATAGAAGACCACGCCGCCGGTTGCTCTGTGAAGGCCTTTCCGTTTGACGCCGGCCTGGGCAAACAAGGATTCCTGCTGGTCTCACCGGCAAAAGCGCGGATCCCTCACCGGATGGCGGAACGCTGGATAAATGAGGTGCGGGGACGGTATCCCCGGTCGGTTACCTATTCGGTAAGCAGCGAGCAAACCGGAACAGGCCGGCTGCATACAGCCTATCAAGAGGCGCTTAAGGCGGAGCTGTGCCGCCCTCACACGGATCAACGGACCATCCGCCAATACGTGGAGCAAAGTGAAAACCAGCTGGCCGAGCTGCCGGCAGAATTAAAAAGGTCGATATACCAGGCCGTCACAGAAGGCGACGTTAAACATCTTCAGGGGCAGCTAAAAAGTGTTTTCCATTTTTTTGCGGACATCACCTCGAAGGCTTGGGTCGAAGCCTATTTAACGAATATAAAAACGAATCTGCTCCGGGAAATCGCGGCCAAAGGGGGAGATGCGGCCAAATGGGAAGACAAGTGGTTTGCACACAAGGCCGACACCTGCCTGCTGCCGCAGCTTGAACAGCAGACGCTGGCGGAGTTAAGTGAAGCTGCGGAATGGTTCGCGGAAGCCGCCCCTGAACTTGATGACCCGGTTGTTGCCGCCGCGGTTGGCTATATCGAGACGCATTATAGCGAGAAGCTTAAACTGCAGGATATCGCCCGTCAGCTCCATGTCAATTCCGCGTATTTAGGCCAGCGGATCAAGAAGCTCACCGGAAAATCCTTTAACGAGCTGCTTCATTCGACCCGGATCGAGCAGGCCAAAAAGCTGCTTCGCAGAACCGAACTGCCGATTTACGATGTCGCCCAGCTCGTCGGTTATTCGGATGCTGATTTGTTTACTTCCAAATTCAAATCGCTAAACGGCATCTCGCCGTCTGTGTACAAAAAAGGCTGAGGCTTTAGGAGCGGAGTGAAAGGATGAAGGCAAAAAACAAAAAACCGTCGGCTATCGTAAACGATATCCCCCTGAAGTACAAATTTCTATTTATCTATTTGTTATGCATACTTATCCCGATCCTGACGTTTAACGTCCTGTTCTACGTCCAAAATACCCGAAACGCGGAAACACGCGAAGAGCAGAACCTGGAGATCTCGATGGACCGGGCGGTGTACGACTTGATGCAGATCATTAATGAGTGTGTGGCAATCAGCAATACGGTCGCGGCCGATCAGTCACTGTCCGAAATGATCAATGCGGTATACCCGGACTATGAAAGCTACTACGATGCTTACAATAACGTTTTAAGGGATAAGCTGCGGCAGTACAGCAACCTGCATTCCTATATTCATTGGCTGGGGATTTACACCAGCAACCCGACGATTCAGAGCGGGAACAGTTATTTTTCGCTTACGGACAGCGATAAACGCAGCGAGTGGTACCGCAGAATCACGGAATCCGGTGATAAAGTACTGCTGACCTCTTATGTGGGGAAAAATTCGCTGTACCCGAATCAAAATGAAATTTATGTAAGCCTCGTGCGCAGGCTGGACCGGCCGGGGCAAGCATTCAATAACTACCTGAGAATCGATTTGCAGTTAGGCAGCGTGCAGGAGCTGCTCGATAAAGAACGGGACTATTTACAGATTCAGCTGGTCGATAAGCAAAACCGTGTTGTTCTCGCTTCGGAACAGACTTTTTCCTCAAGCGACAAAAACGTCCTGCTGCAGCCTTACCGGGACAATAAAGAGGCAGGCAAGGAGATTGTCCGTTCTCTAGGCCAAGCGAGTTTTATTCAAGGCTGGAAAATGGTTGCGGCGCCGGAACAAAGGGCCAGCGATCATCAGCTGAAGCGCGTAGTCCGTTTTGCGCTTATCCTGGCACTGGTGACCACTATCATTCCGACGGTTCTGACCGTCATTATTTTACGGTCCTATAATCTAAGAGTAAGGCTTCTGTATAAACATATGAAGCTGGTGAAATTTGAACAATTCGAGAAAATCCATATGTATGAAGGCAGAGACGAAATTGGCGGACTGATCCGCAGCTTCAATTTAATGGCGGAAAAAATGCGCAATCTGATAAACGACGTCTATAAGCTTGAAATTCAAAAAAAGGACCTGGAGCTCGAACGGGTCCGGGCGGAGCTAAATGATCTGCAGAGCCAAGTGGATCCGCATTTCCTGTTTAATACCCTTAACGCCATCCTGGTGATCTGCAAAAGAAACGGATACGACCAGGTAACCGATGTAATCAAAAATATGGCGCTTATCCTGCGGAGACTCCTTGGGCGGAAGGGAGATCTGGTTACCGTTGAAGATGAAATTTCGTTTATCGAAATGTATTTGCAAATTGAAAAGTTCCGGTTTCAGGAACGTTTTACTTACCGGATCGATGTGGATCCGGCCGCGCTTGCCTGCCTGATTCCCAAAATGAGCATCCAGGCGCTGGTCGAAAATGCCTGCAAACATGGACTGCAAACGGTCAAAGGAGCGAGAGTCATCCATGTGTCGGTTTCCGTAAACCCGAAATGGCTGACGATTATGGTGACGGACAACGGAACGGGGATGGATCAGGCAAAACTGGAGTGGATCGAACGCCATTTGCATTCGGAGGAAGGAAGCGGCAAAAACATCGGACTGCGCAATGTGTATAAGCGGCTGAAGCTCTGTTATGAGGCCAAGGCCAAATTCACCATAGAAAGTATAGAAAACGAGCACACAAGAATTACTATTCACATTCCGACTGAACTGGCGCAGGCTCCAAGGATGGGGGAATTTTATGTATAAAGTGGTGTTGGCAGACGACGAATCGGTTGCTATGGACGGATTACTTCACCTGACAGACTGGGACGAACTGGGGTTCACGGTGTGTGCGGCTTGCGATAACGGGGAGGATGCGCTGCAGGCGGTCACGGCCTATTCGCCTGATGTAGTGGTCACCGATATCCGCATGCCGGTTATTGACGGATTGGAGCTCATCAAGCTTGTCCGGAAGATGGACATCCATCAGCCGGTGTTTATAGTGCTCAGCGGTTACGGCGAATTTGAATATGCGCGCACCGCGCTGCGGTATGGGGTCAGACATTATCTGCTGAAACCCGTGATGGATGAGGAATGGGATTCGGCCCTCAGAACGGTAGCCGGTGAACTGGAAGCCCGGACAAAAACGAACATTCAGCAGCAGATGCTCGGGAGCCGTCTTCTCCCCATAACGATTGCCCGAATGCTGGAGGGGAAGCTGACGGAACCCGAAGGCGATATTGCTGCACTGATGGATCAGCTTGATGAGACAGCCTCCGGCTGGACCTATATTCATATTGATAATCTCGCATTTTCTGTGCGCAAAAATATTTCGGAGCTATGCCAAAAATGGGGAGACCGGTCAAGCACGCTTTATATCGATTTGCCTGGCGGCCAGGCGGGAATTGTGATGGAGAGCTCCCCGGCCATCCCGGAGCTTGCAGGCCGTTTATTTACGGAAACGCTCCAGAACGGGAAAAAAGGAACTGTTAGTATCGGGCCTGGTGTGCAGTCTTTACGTGAACTGCCCGTGTCTTACCTGATAGCGGCGGAAGCAGCCGAAAGACAGCAGTTTTATTCCGAGCCTGGCGGGCCGATTGACAGTACCCGGGAGATCCGCCGGGAGCCGGGCTGCAGGCAGCTTCCTTCGGAGAATTGGACGGAGGAACTGCTGGGTTCGGTGGAACGGCTGCAGGAGGAGAAGATGGCGGAACGGTTAACGGAGCTGTTTGAATGGTTCAAACAAAACCGGACCGAACCCGAAATCGTACGTACGACGGGTATCGATATCATGCTGAAAGCCATGGAGCTGCTGGGGGAATACGGCGGTTCAGCCAAGCTCTGGGGAGAGGTTCAGCAGTGGTTCAAGGCCGGGCCCAAGTCGCTGACCGCGCTGGAAGAGTCCCTTCGCAGGCTGTTAAGCCAGTGCATCGAGCAGATCAGACAGCATAAGGAACGCGGTTCGGAGCATCCGTTAGTCCGGATCGAATATTTTTTAAAGGAACACTACAAGCAGACCTTAACCGTCAAAGAAATCGCGGAGCAGCTTTATATCCATCCGGTATACCTGGGCCAAGCTTTCATAAAAAAGCACGGCATCAGTATTCTGGAGTATCTTCACAACTTGCGGATTGAAGAGGCGAAACAGCGGCTGGCCGATAGCGATGAAACCGTCCGCAGCATTGCTGAATCCGTCGGGTACGCGCATTATCACCATTTTTTAAGAGAATTTGAGAAACGTGTCCATCTAAAGCCGGTTGACTACCGCAGGGAGGCAAAAGTAAAAAGTTGAGGGGTAGATTCGTTGAATTTGGTTATGGAAAACGCATACAAAAGCTTTATCATGGAGTTTGACGTATAAAAATAAAGTCCAGCATGGGAGGGAATAGGATGGTTTTGCGGGAACAAGGCGTTCCTTCGCTGAAGGAAGTCTTTCAAGACGCGTTCCGGGTCGGAGCGGCCGTCAGCACAGGCCTCTTGGCTAGTCAAGGGGAGTTTGTGGCGGAACACTACAGCAGCATTACGGCGGAAAATGAGATGAAACCCGAGGAGATTCAACCGCGTGAGGGTGTGTATACCTTTGAGGCGGCGGACCGGATGTTTGAGTTTGCGAAAACCAACCGTATTGGAGTCAGGGGACACACGCTGCTGTGGCATAATCAGACCGGCGATTGGATGTTCCGGGATGCTACCGGGGGCGTGTGTTCGAGGGAACAGCTGTTGGACCGTATGCGGCAGCATATTGAAGCAGTGGTCGGAAGATACCGGGGGCAGGCTTATGCTTGGGATGTGGTAAACGAAGCGATTGAAGATAAAGCCGATCTGTTTTTCCGCGAGTCCAAATGGCTGCAAATTGCCGGGGAGGATTTTATTGACCATGCCTTTCATGCGGCCCATCGGGCAGATCCTGAAGCGCTGCTGTTCTACAACGATTACAACGAAACCCAGCCTGGCAAAAGGGAAAAAATCTACAGTCTCGTACACGGGCTGCTGGACCGGAATGTCCCGATACACGGAATCGGCATGCAGGGCCACTGGAGCCTTTATGGTCCCCCGGCGGAAGAAATCCGGGATGCAATTGAACGTTACGCTTCATTAGGCGTCCGAATCCATGTGACCGAGCTGGATGTATCTATGTTCCAGTTTGACGACCGGCGTACGGACCTGAAATCCCCCACGGATGAGATGCTGAAGCTGCAGGAGCAGCGGTATGCCGAAATATTCGCCCTGCTGCTGGAGTACCAAAACGTCATCGATTCGGTCACCTTCTGGGGAGTGGCCGATAATTATACCTGGCTGGATGATTTTCCGGTCCGCGGACGTAAAAACTGGCCTTTTTTGTTTGACGAACAGATGAAACCCAAAGCTTCGTTTCACCGTGTCGTTAAACTGGCGGAGGAGAGTCGGGCGAACCAAGGTTGGTAGATACAATGTTATAGGCGCGTTAAGGATGCACAGCCGTGTGCAGCCGTATTCTTGCGCAACAGGTAAGCGGTTACAGTAACTGGCATTAAACTGCTTAATGAGCGTGAGGGGCACATACGCGCCTTTTTTTGCCGCAAAAGAATGGAGAGGAGAACAGAAAATGACGTTTCAGATCAGCAGCGCAGTCGGAAAGGTTCCACCCGGCGGAAATCCGCTGGTTTCCCACAAATACGGGGCGGACCCATACGCTTTGGTTTTTGAGGGACGGGTTTACCTGTACATGACCGCTGACAAACCGGAATATGACGAAGAGGGAAACATCAAAGAAAACACCTACAGCAAAATCAATAAAATTACGGTCATTTCCTCCGAAGATTTGGTGAACTGGACCGATCACGGCGAAATTGCGGCCGCAGGTCCGGAAGGCGCGGCGGTGTGGGCCACTCAATCCTGGGCGCCGGCGGCCGTACATAAAGTGATGGATGGGCAGGATAAGTTCTTTTTGTATTTTGCCAATAATGCCAGCGGTATCGGTGTGTTGACGAGCGACAGTCCGGTGGGGCCGTGGGTTGACCCGATTGGCCAAGCGCTGATTTTGCGTTCTACGCCAGGCGTGGAAGATGTGACTTGGCTGTTCGACCCGGCAGTACTGGTTGATGATGACGGAAAAGGCTACATTTATTTTGGCGGCGGGGTTCCCGAGGATCGTTATGCGGAACCTGGAACGGCACGGGTGATGCAGCTTGGGGATGATATGGTCAGCGTAATCGGCACAGCGGAGGCCATTCCGGCTCCTTTTATGTTTGAGGATTCGGGGATTCATAAACTGGGCGGGACCTATTACTATACTTACTGTTCCAACTTCTATTCCGGAGAACGGCCTGAAGGAAGCCCTCCGGCCGGTGAAATCGCTTATATGACCAGCAGCGGTCCGATGGGTCCGTGGACATATCAAGGAACGATTCTTAAAAACCCCGGTCATTTCTTTGGCGTATCCGGAAATAATCATCATGCGATTTTTCAGTTTCAGGAGGAGTGGTACATCGCCTATCACGCCCAGACCCTGTCCAAGGCGGAAGGAATTGCGAACGGCTACCGGTCAACGCATCTGAACAAGGTGACTATGCGGGAAGACGGCTTAATTGAACCGATCCATGCAGATTATGAAGGGGTCCGTCCCATTAAAGCGCTGGACCCGTACCGTGCAGTTCTTCCTGCAACGATGAGCTGGAGCGCCGGAGTGAAAACGGAGGCGGGCGACAAGGCGGGCGAAAGCGTCATTGTGGAGATCGGCAACGGTGACTGGATTGCATGCTCAAACGTCGATTTTGGCAGCGAGGGCCCCGGCTTCTTCTCCGCTGCAGTTGCAGGCCTGAAGGAAGGCGGCTCGATCGAACTGCGGTTGGATGATCCTGCGGGAACATGGATCGGCGAATTGGCGGTTTCCGGTTCGGGCGAAGCAGAGACTTGGGAAGAACGGACAACCGAAGTTGCTTCGGCAGCAGGGGTTCATCACCTGTATTTGGTGTTTAGGGGGAACGCTGACGGTCCACTGTTCAAGCTGGGTTCCTGGAAGTTCGGCAGACGAAACGAGGCCTAAATGAAAAAGGAGAGTGAGTCTGTGACCACAGCCCTCATTCGAAATCCCATCCTGTGGGCCGATGTTCCTGACCCGGATATCATCCGGGTCGGGAGTGTTTTTTACATGGTCAGCACCAGTATGCATTCGATGCCCGGGTGTCCGATCATGAAACCGGTGAATCTGTGTGATTGGGATATCGTCAATTATGTATATGAGACGCTGGAAGACAATGCAGCTCACCGGCTGCAGGACGGAAAGGGGATTTACGGAAAAGGATCATGGGCCGCATCGCTGCGTTTCCATGTGTGTCAACGGAGGCGGCGGGCGGGAGGAGACGGTTGAAAGCAGCGCGATTGAGGGTACGCGTGTCTCTCTGCGGATTGGGATGATTTTCGGGTTACCAAAGAGCTTCTGTAATAAAAACTAACGAAAACAGCTGTGCGTTTAGGCACGGCTGTTTTTTGCTGTGTGGGACGGATTTAGCTACGCCGTAACCAAACATTGTTTGCGGTACTCGTTGGCGCTAGCTCCCGTGTAAGCTCTGAATTTTTTGTAAAACCAGTCGATTTCCGTATAGCCGACCGCTGCGGCAATTTCATAGATTTTCATGTCTGTCGTTTCGAGCAGCTGCTTGGCCCGCTCCATCCGCTGCCGCAGCAAATATTCATTAAATGACATGTTTTCGTGCTGCTTAAACTTTTGCCCCAAATAAGCACAGTTAAAATTCAAATGGTCCGCAATCTGCTTCAAAGTCAGGTTCCGGTCCATCTGCTCTTGGACGTATTGCTTCATTGCGCGGATGATGGGGCAGGAACACCGTTCCTGTTCCATCCGTATTTCTTTGACCGCAGTAGCTGCAGCGGTCGGCCTGGATTTCATAGAGTCCAGCTTCCGTTTTACTGCCTTCAGACTGTGATTCAGCTCCATCGGTGTGACCGGATCAGGCAGGTAATCGCTTACATTTAAACTTAGCGCCTTCCTCGCCAGCTTAAAATCCCCGCTGCCGCCTACCAAAATGATCGGCACCTGACTCACCGAACGGACCCGCTCGCATAAGCGGATCCCCGGCTCGTGCGCGCCTCGAATCAGAACCAGCAGCAAAGAGATGGCTTCTTTATGAAGGAGCCCCGGGATGTCGCAGGAATAATCGACCCGGGCGTGGACGCGGAAACCCGGCATGGCTTCATTGGACAAATACGAAGTTTCATTCGAATGTAGATTGGGCTCAACACTCAGGACGTTGTACAAGAGAAGGACCTCGCTTTCCAAAATATCACCTCAATTACATCGACTTGATATTATTATGTGCAACATAGCGAGCGGCGGCAATGTGCATTTATTGAGGGGGGAACCAAGTATTTACCAGATCAAAAATTAGCGCTCCGCAAGCCTGCGCCGCTGCTGGCGACCCATAATCGGGCGGGTAAACAGCTAAAATCCGGCAGGTTGTTGCACCGAAATGTAAGCGCTAAACTTTCGAGGTAAGTCATTCATTGAAGGGGGCACATTATGCGAGTCAAAAAGGTCATGTCATTATTCATCAGCCTGCTGTTGGTTGCCGTAACGTCTGCATGCAGCGGCGGTTCCGGCGGAGGAAACGCAGCCGGAACCGGGGCAACAGCCAAACCGGCGGCTCCGTCAAGCGCGCCGGCGGGGGAAGCCAGCCCTTCCGCTTCGGCAGGCGCGGAAGTAAGCAACGCAACGCCTGAAATGGATTTTGATATGGGCGGGAAAACAATCAAGATTGTGTCATGGTGGGATATGACGATTCCGGAAGACAATCCGGATAATATCCAACGGAAAAAGAATCTGGACGAGCTGATGAAAAAGCACAATTTTAAAGTCGAATACGTTGCTCTGGACTACGGGGAATATCAGAAAAAGGTGGTTGCTTCCCTGGTCGCTGGCGAACCGCTTGGCGATATTGTCCGGATGGGCAAAGCTTATATGATCCCGGCCTTGACCAAGCAGGATTTGTTCTGGCCGGTTGATGAGTACACCAAAAACGAAAACGCTTTCGACCCAAAAATCACCAAAGAATTTTCCCAGTATAACGGCAAAGGCTACGGGTTTTCGGAAAATGCCGGCTATTTGATCACAGGAGTCTTTTATAACCGGACGCTGATGAAGCAGCTCGGGATGAAGCCGCTGCAGGAGTACGTCGATGAAAATAACTGGACTTGGGACACCTTCATCCAGGTTGCCAAAGAAGCCAACAAGGATACGAACAATGACGGGAAACTCGACACTTGGGGCCTCGCTTCCTCCAGCGTGTTAAACCACGCGCTCGCCTCGAACGAAACGGATCTCACTTTGGAGGACAAACAAAATCTGGACGATCCCAAAACGGTTGAAGTATTCAAATTCATTTCGCGTATGGGGGCCGAGAAGGTAGCGAGACCAACGGAAGGCGGCGATTGGACGGAACCTTCCCAATTTTTCCGGCAGGGCAATACGCTGATGTTCGTTGGAGCAGGTTACGAAGCAAGCGGAATCAAGGAGGATATGAAGGATTACGATATCGGCTTTGTTCCTTTCCCTAAAGGTCCCAATGCTACCGAATACCACGGTGTGGAGTCCGGCATGCAGTATTTGACGATCCCGAAAAAAGTCGAGCATCCCGAAAGGCTGCTGTACATCTGGGAGAAAATCAACGATATCGAGTCCATCTATGATTACCCGACCCAAGCTTCACTGGAAAGCACGTACGACAACGAAGAGGACATCAATAATGCACGAATTGCGGAGCAGGGGATGCGATTGACCGAATATAACACCTTCAGCACGCTGCCGTATTATGAAATGCTCGACGAGCTGAATCAAGGCGTATCGGCTTCCACTGTCATCCAAAAGTACAAAGCAAAGGTGCAGGCATCGGTGGATGCGATTTACAAAAAATAACCGATTGCCTTTCCGTTAACAGTCCCCGGTTAGCTGCTTTGTACTAACCGGCGGACTGTTCTTCTGAATAAGACCGGCTGCTTAAGGAGAGGAGAACGTTGAAGATTCGAAACAGGATTTTACTGCTTGCACTGTGCATCACGCTGGTGATGATGTCCTTCATGTTAGGGACGCCCCCGGGTTCTCCCGTTTATTCCGATTCGGCCCGTGATAGCAAGTTTGTGGAGGCAGACGGCGGATGGACGGAAGGCGGCTACGGCGAGTATTTGAACAACTATGCGAATGCGGACCGGCCGAATATGGAGCTGCGGATCGAAGGAGAAGATTATTCCCGGAGTGAAGGGGGACCTTTTGAAGTCAAAGCACGGCTGGAAGGACTGGAAGGCGCAGCCGTCATCACCCCTGAAACGGGAAGTATCGGCTGGGATGTGCCGGTCAAAGAAGCGGGTCTGTACAACATCCGGATTCACTACTATCCCATCGAGGGCAAAAGCTCTTCCATCGAGCGGGCGTTTTTCATTAACGGGGAGACGCCGTTTAAGGGCGCGGATTCCTTGCTGTTTGACAGGGTATGGGGAAACCGCGACGCCGAAATCAAGCGGGATGACCGGGGAAACGATCTGCGTCCCAGACAGGTGGAGAAGCCGGTTTGGCAAACCGCGGTTTTCAAAGACAGCGAAGGTTATTACGAGGAACCTTATTCTTTTTACCTGGAAGCAGGAGTCCAGCATCTGTCCTTAACGGCTTTGCGTGAACCGATGGCGATTGATTACCTGGAGCTGTTCCAGGATGAAACCGTCCAGCCATATACGGAAGTGAAGCGGGATTATGAAGCCCTAGGGTTTCAGCCAGCAGGTGACGCTTATATTGAGGTGCAGGCGGAAGAGGCGTCGGCCAAATCATCCCCAACGCTGTATCCCTTGTCCGACCGGTCCAGTCCAACCGTGGTTCCGTACGATGTTTCGAAGATCCGGATCAATACGATTGGCGGTGTAAACTGGAAGCTGCCTGGGCAATGGATCGAATGGAAGCTTGAGGTGCCCAAGGAAGGTCTGTACCGGATTGCTTTAAAAGAGAAGCAAAATCAGCTCCGCGGCGTGTATGCCAACCGCAGTTTGACCATTGACGGCAAAACCCCGTTTGCGGAAATGAAGCAGCTACGCTTCAATTACAGCCCGGACTGGAAGATGGCGGTGCTTGGCGGGGAGGAGCCGTACCTGTTTCATTTAACGGAAGGAACCCATACGCTGCGGCTAACCGTGACGCTTGGCGATATCGCGCCGCTGCTGCGGACCGTCCAATCCAGCGTGCTGTCCCTAAACGAAATGTACCGCAATATTTTGGCGATCACTTCAAGCAATCCCGACCCGCTCCGCGATTACCAGCTCGATAAGCGGATTCCAGAGATGACCAAAGTGTTCAAGGAGCAAGCCGGCATTCTGCAAAGCGTTGGCGATTATCTGCTGGATGCGACCGGAGAAAAAAGCGATAAGGTGTCCATTTTGTACTCTATGGTGAACCAGCTGGAGGATATGGCGGAAAATCCGGATACGGTTGCCAAACGGCTGACCTCTTTCAAAACAAACGTCGGCGGTCTTGGAACATGGATTTTATCTGTCCAGGAGCAGCCGCTGACGCTGGATTCGATTATCGTATCCGGACCGGACCGGGAGCTGCCCCGTGCGGAAGCAACATTTATGCAGAAGACCAAACATGAGCTTGGCGCTTATCTAGCTTCCTATACCGAGGATTATGACAGTATCGGCAACGTTGAACAACAGCAAAAATCGATCACCGTCTGGATTTCAACCGGCCGGGACCAGGCGCAGGTACTGAAAAGCATGATCGACGATACGTTTACGCCGGACACCTATATTTCGGTTTCGCTGCGGCTGGTTCCCGCCGGGATTCTGCTTCCGGCGACATTAGCGGGGGAAGGACCGGACGTCGCTATGCAGATCGGGGAGGATCTTCCCGTAAACTACGCCATGCGTAAGGCTTCGGCGGATTTGTCGGCGTTCCCGGATTTTAACGAAGTTGCCGCCCGTTTTCGCGGCAGTGCGCTTACACCCTACCGGTACAATGGAGGCGTATACGGGCTGCCTGAGCAGCAGACCTTTCCGATGCTATTTTACCGCAAGGACGTGCTGGCGGAGTTGAACCTGCAGCCGCCCAAGACGTGGCAGGATGTTTATAACATGATTTCCGATCTGCAAAAGCATAATCTGCAGTTCTATCTGCCCCTTGAAGACACGTTAAACAACGCCACACTGGTGCCCAACGCTGCTTTTACCATGCTGCTGTACCAAAACGGGGGGCAGCTGTACACGGACGACCAGAAAAAAAGCGCGCTGGATTCCGAGGTTGCCATGGAGGAGTTCAAGAAATGGACGCAGTTCTATACAAACTATAAATTTCCTGTGAAAGCCGATTTCCCTAACCGGTTCCGGACAGGCGAAATGCCGATCGGGATTGCGGACTATACAACCTACAACAGTTTGACCGTAATGGCTCCGGAAATTCGTAACTTGTGGGAGTTTACGATTGTACCCGGCACACCCCAAGCGGACGGAAGCGTGGACCACAGCGTAGCCAGCGCGACCACCGCGGTGATGATGCTTGAGAATGCCAAAGACAAGGAGGCAGCTTGGGAATTCATGAAGTGGTGGACGGACAAAACCACCCAGGTGCAGTACGGCCGCGAAATGGAAGGGCTGATGGGAGCCGCCGCCCGCTATCCGACCGCTAACATCGAGGCGCTGGAGGAGCTGCCCTGGCCGGTCAAAGACTACAAAAACCTGGAAAACCAGTGGCAGTGGGTGAAAGGGAATCCGCAGGTGCCGGGCGGTTATTTTACCGGACGACATTTGGATAACGCGTTCCGTAAAGTGGTGAACGGCAATGAAAATCCGCGGGAAGCCTTGTCCGATTACCTGATCTACATTAACGACGAGATTCAGATCAAGCGGAAAGAATTTAAACTTCCGTATTAGTTTGGAGGCTGTAAGCCGATGGTGCAAGTTCAACATCCCGCCAAGCCGGCCCTGCAGGGGCAGGTTCATTCCGCCAAACCCTCACGGTTGGCCCTGCTGTGGAAAGAGATCAAAAACAACAAACATCATTATTTTATGATGAGCCCTTATATGATCATTTTCTTTTTGTTCACTGTTATTCCTGTGGTCATATCCTTTGGGTTGAGTTTCTTTTACTTCAATATGCTGGAGGCTCCGCGTTTTCTCGGATGGGGAAATTACTCCAGGCTGTTTTTGAATGACGACGTGTTTATGATTGCGTTAAAAAACACCCTGCTGTTCGCCGTGATCACGGGCCCGCTCAGTTACATCGCCTGTTTCCTGTTCGCCTGGTTAATCAATGAGCTGTCGCCATTTGTCCGGGCGCTGATGACGCTGGTGTTTTACGCCCCGTCGATCTCGGGGAATGTGTTTTTTATTTGGCTGATCGTGTTTTCGGGGGACAGCTACGGATATTTAAACGGATTTTTGATGCGGGTCGGCATCCTGCTGGAACCGGTTCAGTGGCTCCAGAATGAGAAGTATATCCTGCCCATCATTATTGTGGTTCAGTTATGGCTGAGTTTGGGCACAAGCTTTCTTGCTTTTATTGCCGGATTACAGACAGTGGATAAATCCCTGTTTGAGGCTGCGGCGATGGATGGCGTCAAAAACCGCTGGCAGGAGCTCTGGTTCGTCACGCTTCCGTCCATGCGTCCCCAGCTGATGTTTGGCGCCGTGATGCAGATTACCGCTTCGTTTGCGGTCGCCGAGGTATCCATCGCGCTTGCAGGTTTTCCAAGCGTCAATTACGCGGGCCATACGGTGGTCACGCATTTGATGGATTACGGCACCCTGCGGTTTGAAATGGGCTATGCCTCCGCAATTGCAACCGTGCTGTTTGCCATGATGCTGGGAACCAACATGTTGACGCAAAAACTGCTGAGAAAGGTGGGGGAATGATCCTGCATACCCGAGTTATCGCGGTCTTTCGCCCGCAAAAAAGGCTGAACCGTTCGTTTGCCGTCAGCTTTATGCTGTTTGTACTTCTGTTCCTGTTTGGTTCCTTTATGGTCCTGCCGCTGATCTACACTGTGAACAATGCGTTTAAACCGCTGGATGAGCTGTTTATTTTTCCGCCGCGGTTTCTGGTGAAAAATCCCACGCTGGAGAACTTCACGGATTTGCTGGCCATTATGGGCAACTCTTGGGTACCGTTTTCCCGCTATATTGCCAACACGCTACTGATCACCTTAGTTGGGACGGCCGGCCATATTTTGCTGGCTTCCGCCGCGGCTTATCCGCTGGCGAAGTTCAGATTTCCCGGCTCCAATCTGCTGTTCAAAATCGTTGTGCTGTCTTTGATGTTTTCACCGCATGTCACGGCAATACCCAATTATCTGGTCATGTCGCAGCTTGGCTGGATTAATACGCAAGCCGCCATCATCATTCCATCGCTGGCTTTCCCGCTTGGGCTGTTTCTAATGAAGCAGTTTATGGAGCAGATCCCCGATGCGCTAATTGAAGCCGCAAAAATTGACGGGGCAAATGAATACCGGGTTTTTTGGCAAATTGTTATGCCAAATGTGAAGCCTGCCTGGCTGACGCTGATGATTCTGCAGTTTCCCGCTTTGTGGGGAACGGATGGAGGCAACTTTATCTACAGCGAAAATCTGAAAACGCTGCATTATGCGCTGAGCCAAATTATTCTTGGCGGGATTGCGCGGGCTGGAGTCGGCGCGGCCGTGGCGCTGCTGCTGATGACCGTCCCGATTATCCTGTTCATCATCTCGCAGAGCAGCGTGATTCAGACGATGGCTACCTCAGGGATGAAAGAGTAGAGAAGGGGCGTGAACAGAAACCGTGAACAAAAAAAGCATCGGACGAATCATCATCGCCCTGGCCTGTCTGTCAGGTTTGGGCGCGGGGGGCGGGACCGCCCAAGCTGAAACCGCCGCTCCTTCCTACAATTATTCCTATTGGGGTGAAAATGTTGCCGCTCCTTCCGCCTATGAGGCCACCTCGCTGGTGACGGGAAAAAGCTCGGGAGCAGGGGAGTTCAAGACTCCCCAGGATCTGCATGTGACCGCTGACAAGGAGACCTATATTCTCGACACCGGGAACAACCGGATCGTCGTACTGGATGCCGATTACCGCTCCGTCCAAACCGTTGATTCCTTTACCGCGCAGGGGAAAAAGCAAACCTTTAACAATCCCCAAGGCCTGTTCGTTACCGATCAAAAACATGTTTACATTGCCGATACGGGCAATAAAAGAGTAGTCCATCTGGATGCCGGCTTTAACCTGGTCGATATCCTGGAAACGCCGAAATCCGAGCTGCTGCAGGCTAACTTTGAATTTCAGCCGGTTCGGGTGGTGGTGGACCGGGCGAACCGGATTTATGTCATGTCCGCCGGCGTGTTCGACGGATTTATGGAATTCAGCGCGGACGGAGCGTTTGAAGCATTTATAGGGGCAAACCGCGTTCAGGTTGACCCGATCGATTATTTTTGGAAGTCGATTTCGACCAAAGCCCAACGCGAGCAGATGGTAATGTATACCCCGACAGAGTTCACCAATCTGGACATCAACGAGGAAGGTTTTTTGTACGCGACTAATGGCGACGAATACGGCGATCCCATTAAGAAGCTGAACGCCCAGGGAGCGGACATTTTAAGAAGGGAAGGGTACTTCAAGCCAATCGGCGATATGATGTACACCAATGTGACCGGCGCTTCCCGGTTGATTGACATCGACGTTACCGACAGTGAAATCTATTCCGTGCTTGATGCCAAACGCGGAAGAATTTTTACGTATAACGGCGACGGCTTTCTGATGTATATATTTGGCGGGCTTGGCAACAGGCTGGGTGAGTTTAGCAACCCGGTCGCCATCGAGCATAGCGGCGACGATCTGCTGGTATTGGATCAGGCCCTTGGCGAACTTACCGTATTCCAGACAACGGATTATGGACGCACGCTGAACGCCGCGGTCAGAAGTTATTACAAAGGAGATGAAGAGCAGGCCGCCCAGCTGTTTGCCAAAGTTGCCAACATGAATGCCAATCTGGAGTATGCTTACGACGGCATCGGCAAGGCTTATCTCCGGCAGGGCAACTACAAAGAGGCGGTTCAATATTTTAAACGAAGTATGGATCATGCCCATTATTCCAAAGCGTTTCTGCTATACCGCAAGGAAGTGCTCAGGGGCCACTTCTCCACCATTATGACTGCGGTAATCGTAGTGGTTATCGGCTGGCTGGCGCTCAAAACGGTTCGCAAAATGAGGGCAAGAAAGAAGGTTGTTTCCATTGAATAGAGAGGCGCTGCAAGCCCCGTTCCATGTTATGGTTCATCCGTTTAACGGCTACTGGGACCTGAAATACGAGCGAAGCCAAAAAACCAATCTGATTTTGTCCTTCATCATCCTATTTCTGATGATCTTCACCAACGTATTAAGCAGCCAGTACAGCGGCTTTTTGGTGAACTACAACAATCCGGCACATTTGAACAGCCTGCTGGAAGTGGTGTATGTCACTGTTCCCGTTTTTTATTGGTGTGTAGCCAATTGGTCGCTGACAACGCTGATGGACGGCGAAGGCAAATTTTCGGAGATTTTTATTACCACCTGCTTTGCTTTGGTCCCAATCGTGCTGATTAACTTGCCATGGATTTGGCTCAGCAACTTTGTTTCCTTGCAGGAAAGCACCTTTTATTACTTTTTTAAAAATTTGGCCGTCCTCTGGGCGGGGCTGCTGCTGTTCGTGGGGACCATGACGGTTCATCAGTTTACGCCGTTAAAAACGGTCGGCACCCTGCTGCTCACGGTTGTTGCCGTAGGGTTTATGGCCTTTTTGACCCTGCTGTTTTTTAGTTTGATCCAGCAAATTGTTATGTTTTTTTCTACGATCTATCAAGAAATGGTCTTGCGAAGATAAGGAGGAGGCAAGGAATGAGGAAGCTGCTGACGATATTGCTCTTGCTTGTCCTCAGTTTCAGCGTATTCACAGGCTGTATGTCCTCCGGGCAAAACAGTCAGGCGGGCGCGTATGAGCCGGATTTGACCCTTTCTTTTGGGGAAGGTGGCGGCGTCAAAGCCGCTTTTGCCGATTCCCGTGTGTCCGGGATGAAAGGGGTCCTGGAAAATGACCGGCTGCGGCTGTTCATTGACGACAAGACGGGCGGAATCGCTGTGCTTAATCAGCAAAATGGGGAGATTTGGTACAGCAACCCGGCTGAACGCGATAAGGATACCTTGGCCAGCGGGATCAACAAAGATCTGCTGTCGTCCCAGATTAAACTGGACTTTTACAACCATTTGGGGCAGATCAGCTCGGTGAACTCCTATACCGACAGTGTACAGAACAAGCAGATGAAGATCGAAACCACGGCAGGTGGCGTGAAAGTAGGATATCAGTTCGGAACGGATGCCAAAACAGTGGACGATCTGCCTATGAAGATGAAGAAAGAGCGGTTTGAAGACAAGATCTTAAGCAAGATGAACAAAACGGGACAGCGTACCATGAAAATCGCTTACACCTTTAATGAAGAAACGGGGGTCTATACCCGGAATGACGAGGCTTTAAAGGGACTGCAGCTGGAGCGCGCTTTAAAAGGTTTTGAGGAAGCCGGCTATACAGAACAAGATTTGGAACAGGATATAGCCGACAACCAGCTAAACCAAACCAAACCGGTGCCGCGGATTTTCCAGCTGTCGGTGGAATATGCGCTGGACGGCGATCAGCTGGTTGTCAAGATTCCTGCGGCCGGCATCCGCTTTCCCAAAGATTATCCGGTCAATACACTGTCCGTACTGAGTTTCTTTGGAGCGGGCGGTTTGGAGGACGAAGGCTCTTTGTTTGTGCCGGACGGCTCCGGAGCGCTCATTCATTTTAACAATGGCAAAACAAAATATCCCGCCTACAAACAGACGGTGTACGGGATGGACGGGGCCATGGAAACAACGGATGCGTATACCCAGCAGCAGGAGATCAAGCTGCCGTTGTTTGGCGTAATCCGGACAGAAGGCGCGATGCTTGGCATCATCGACCAGGGAGCCCCGCTGGCTACGATTAATGCCGATGTCAGCGGCCGGGTGAACGGATATAACTACGTATACCCCAGCTTCACTTTTATTGCCAAAGGAGATTTGACCTTAACGGCAACCGACCAGAACCGCACGCTGCCCCGGTTCCAGCAGCAGCCGCCTCAGACCGATTATGTCATCCGCTATGCGTTCCTGAGCGGAGAGGAGGCTACCTACCAAGGCATGGCGCAATATTACCAGCGGTATTTGGCCGGCCGGGGCGGGCTGCCCGGGCCGCAGGATGCCAAGCCGGCCGGTAATGCTCCGTTTTATCTTGAGCTTGTCGGCGGCATTACGAAGAAAAAGCATGTTCTTGGCATTCCTTATCAAGCCTTAGAGCCGCTAACCACTTTCCAGCAGACCCAAAACCTAATCGGGCAAATGAAAGAACGCGGGATTGACAACATCAGGCTGAAATATGCCGGCTGGTTTAATGAGGGACTGGGCCATAAAGTTCCCAGCCGGATTTCTGTGGATCAAGCGTTAGGCGGGGAGAAGGAGTTCAAAAATCTGCTGAGGTTTGCCAAAGAGCAGCAGGTAACGTTATTTCCCGACGTGGCGCTTTTGTCGGCCAGCCGGACCTCCGGGTTCAAGGTGAACCAAAAAGCTTCCCGGAGACTGAACGAAGTGCCGGCCGCCGTGTATCCGTACAATATGGCGCTGAACCGCCGCGACCGGGACCGCTCGCCATCCTATATTATTTCGCCGCGGTTTGCCGCAAATTACGCGGACGGGGTGGCGAAAGGATTTCAGGATCTTGGGGCGGACGCCATTTCGTTAAGAGACCTGGCGGACCAGCTCCACAGTGATTACCGCAGAAATCATGAAATCGACCGCCTGCAGTCGGAGGAAATGTCGGTTCAATCACTGCGCGCTTTATCCGGGCTGCCGCTGCAAATGCTGGCAAACGGGGGGAACGCCTATGCGCTGCCTTTTTTGACCGACATCACCCATGCTCCGATGTCGAGCAGCCAATTTAAGCTGGAAGATGAAGAAATCCCTTTTTATCAAATGGTAGTCAGAGGGTACGTGAACTATACGGGAGCTCCGTATAATTTATCTACATTTACCGACCCGAAAGAATATGTGCTTAAAAGTCTGGAGTTTGGTTCCGGTGTCTATTTCAAATGGATTTATGCGCCCAATCATCAAGTGAAAGATACGGAATTTGATAATTTGTACGCCGTTAACTACGAACAGTGGATGAATACAGCCGCAGAAATGTACCGGGAAGTGAATGATGTCTTGAAGAAGGTTCAGAATCAGCGGATGACGGGACACGGGAAGCTGGCGGAAGGCGTCTACAAAACAGAGTACGCAAACGGCCTGTATGTGATTGTGAATTACAACCGCGCACCTGTGCAGGTCAATGGCCAAAAGATTGAGGCAACCAGTTACCTTACGGGCGGTGATCCCTCTTGAAATCCATGTTCAGACTTAAAGCGAAATCGTATAACGAGCAAAAGGCCTTTTGGGGATTTATGTATGTTCTGCCCTGGCTGTTAGGTTTCCTGTTTTTCTTTCTGATCCCGCTTGTCAATTCCTTGCGCTATAGTCTCAGCTCGGTGGAAGCCAACTCGGACGGCTTGATCATTCAATTTACCGGGCTCAGCAACTACGTGGAAGCGCTCACGGTGAACACCGAATTTAACCGTTCGCTGGCAGAGTCCATTTTGAACATGGTTATTAATGTCCCGCTGATTGTGATCTTCAGCCTGTTTCTGGCGGTACTGCTGAATCAGAAGTTTTTTGGCCGGTCTTTGGCCAGATCGATTTTTTTCCTGCCGGTTATTCTGGCTTCCGGGGTGATCCTAAATCTGGAAAGCACCAGCCTGATCCAGGCAGTAAACGACCAGAATGCGGGAGCTGGAGCTATCCATGGTCTGGGCACCTTTGAACTGGAACGGTTGATGCTGAATGCGGGCCTGAGTGAGTGGGTGGTTAATTATCTCACCGGAGCCGTCAGCCGGATTTATGAGATTGTCAGCCAGTCCGGCGTGCAAATTTTGATCTTTTTGGCGGGGATTCAGACCATTTCGCCGCAGCTGTACGAAGCGTCGAAGATGGAAGGGGCAACTGGTTATGAAGCCTTCTGGAAGATCACCTTTCCGATGGTCAGCCCGCTTATTCTTGTGAATGTCATTTATACGATCATTGATTCCTTTTCGACCAATGCAATGACGGACTTGATCCGTGAAACAGGGTTCACCCAATTCAATTTTGGCCTCAGCTCGGCAATGGCTTGGCTTTATTTTGTAGCGGTGACGCTTATTCTGTTGATCAGCAGCTATCTGATCTCCAAGAAGGTCTTCTACTATGATTAAAAAGGAGATGAATCCGATGGCTGTGAACCGGCTGCTGTCCTTGGAACAGTGGAAGAAATGGATATGGTCGTTCGTCCGTTTTGCGCTGATTGCCGGGTTATCCTTTGTGATTATCTATCCGATATTACAAAAAATATCGACCGCCATCAAAGACAAAGGCGACTTGTATTCGCCGATCGTGATCTGGATTCCCGAGCAGTTTACCCTTGATAATTTTAAGAATGCGATTCAAATTATGGATTATTGGCAGGCGCTGCTGAACACGTTTACCCTTTCGACCGTAACCACGCTGCTGACGGCAGTCTCCTGCGCTTTAGCCGGCTACGGATTCGCGCGGCTGAAATTCAAGGGCAGCAATCTGCTGTTTGCCGGTGTCATATTGACCATTCTGGTCCCGCCAATTACGATTTTGATTCCGGTGTATTTAAATCTGAAGGACTTTAGTCTGCTTGGCCTGATTCCGCTAATAACCGGCAAACCGATTAATCTGCTCAACACCTATTGGCCGTTTATTTTAACGTCGGCTACGGCAAACTCGCTGAAAGCAGGGCTGTACATTTTTATTTTCAGGCAATTTTTCAGAGGGATTCCCAAAGAGGTGGAAGAAGCCGCTTATATAGACGGAGCCGGGGTGGGAAAAACGTTTTACCGCATCATGCTGCCTAACGCCATTCCGTCTATTGTTACAGTGCTGCTGTTCTCGTTTGTCTGGCAGTGGAACGACAGTTTCTTTACCACGACTTACCTTACCTCCAGTAAGGTGATGTCTACCCAGCTGGCTTCGCTGCCTTATAACCTGTCGATTATGCTGCAGGATGGCGCCAATTCCAAGCCGGATCCGTTCTACTTAAGTATGGTGCAGGACACGGGGATTCTGCTCGCCATTTTGCCGCTTATTCTCATTTATCTGTTTGTGCAGCGCTATTTTGTGGAAAGCATTGAGCGTACAGGCATAGTCGGATAGTTTTATCCGGATAAGTAAATTTCGGGATAGCGGATCAAGATCTGCACCTTGCATTTTTTTTGATTTTGCCTGGATAATAAAATATTCTGGTATGCTTCAGCCTGCGGCCGCGGTAGGGTTACAATCAAAGACGCCGCAGGCTGAACGCTGTGTAACCGAAGGTTGATTATCCGGTAAAGCGAGGGTACAAGGTGAAGGTTTTTTTCTCTTATACAACAAAGCTGGCCGCGGCATTTTGTCTGGTTGTGCTGGTGTCTACCGCTTGCGAGCAGGCGGGCGGCGATCCTTTAAGTCCGCCGAAACCGGGCGGCACGCCGGAGCAGGTACTCTTATACCGAGAACCGGGTTTAAGCCGGTATGATCCGCCGGTTACCCTGTCCTTCGTCAGGGAGAACTCCGATTCGCTTGAGAAATTATTAAGCGAATTGCCTGGGGAAACGCTGGCCGACAACCGGTGGACCCGGCTGTATGAGGAGGTATTGGGAATCCGGATTCAATACGAATGGATCGCCAGGGGAAATTTATTTCACCGTAAGTTTGGTGTCTCCCTAGCATCCGGTGAAATACCCGATGTCGTAAGAGTGAACGCATCCCAGCTAAGGATGCTGAGCAGTGAAGGGCTAATTCAGGATTTAACAGAAGTATATGAAGCTTACGCCACACCGCTAACCAAACAAGTATTAAGCGAAGAAGGCAGCGGCCCTTTCGATACCGCAACGATTGGAGGCCGGCTGATGGCCATACCGGAGACGGGTTCCTCCATTGAAGGCGCCATGTTTATCTGGATCCGCACAGATTGGCTGGAACAGCTTGGCCTGCAGCCGCCCAAGACAATGGATGATGTCCTGACAATATCGAAAGCGTTTACAGAAAAGGATCCCGACAGGGACGGGCTGCAGAATACCTATGGTCTTGCCTTGACCAAATATTTGTGGGACCCGGTTATGGGGTTGTCCGGTTTTATGGCCGGATATGATGCTTATCCTAATCTATGGATACAAGACGAAAGGGGCCAGCTTGTGTACGGAGGCATCCAGCCGGAAGTGAAAGCTGCTTTGGCGGCACTTCAGGACATGTACCGTACCGGACAATTGGATAAGGAATTTGCCATCAAGGACGGGGAAAAAGCAGGCCGGCTGATTGCCGAAGAAAAAGTAGGCATGCTTTACGGAGAGCAATGGGGTTCGTTTCTTGTCCAAACCAGCCGCAAACAAAATCCTGATGCAAAGTGGAAGGCGTTTCCCATTGTTTCGTTATCCGGGGAGCCGCCAAAAGTCCCGCTTCCGTTTGCAACCCAGCAATTTTTAGCGGTCAGACAAGGGTATCCGCATCCCGAAGCGCTGGTGAAGCTGTTTAATCTGCACCTGGAGAAAAATTGGGGCGTCACCGGTGAATACGAAACCTATTATAACTCTCCCCTTGCGGTGTGGAAGCTGTCCCCGGTCAATCCTTTTCCGGTGATGAAGAACCTGGATGCCTATCTGCAGCTGGAGGAATTCCGGCGTACAGGCGATGCTTCCGTCTTAAAAGATGAGGCAAAAACTATCCAGAAACGAATTGCGGCTTATGAAGCCGGCGGCAGCGAGGAAGCAACCGGCTGGGGCTGGAACCTGACCTACGGACCGTCGGGCGCCATGTCCATACTAAAGCAGTATAAAGCCAATAACCAGCTGCTGCATGAAGCTTTTACGGGAGTTCCCACGGAAACGATGATCGAAAAGCAAACGATTTTGTACAATATGCGAAACGATGTGTTTCTGGATATCATCCAGGGACGGCCCTTGAGTGAATTTGATCAATTTGTAGATCAATGGAAGGAGCTTGGCGGTGAACGAATTACGCAGGAAGTGAATGCGTGGTACCGGGAGAAAGGCGGAGTTAAACCATGATGCGGGATGTGGAGCGGATGTGGATTGGGGGCGTCTCGTTTGCTCAAATTTCCGGCTGAGTCGATGCGCCACACGATTTTTATCCGGCTGATTGTGACCTATCTGGCCATCATTCTTCCGATCCTGCTGCTTGGCCTTTATCTGTATAACTGGAGTTATAAAAACGCCAGCCAGGACTTGTCCAGAGCTGCTGTGTCGCAATTAAGCTACTATCTGGAGGATTTAAACCGTGAAATTGAATGGATGGAAATTCAGCAATATGATCTGGTCCAGGACACGGAATTGAACAAACTGGCGGTTACCTGGGCGTATATGGACGATATTGAGCGAAGGGAAGCTCTAAACTACGTTACGGAGCGGCTTACCTCCCTGAAAAGCAGCAGTGCCTACATCAGCGATATTTACGTCCATATCCGGACCATCAACAGAACGATTTCCGCGGTCCATGCTGTGGATGCGTTTGACCGGGAGAAATTTGACGTTTTTTGGCCGGTACGGTCCAAACAAAACGGCAGGCTGATCCATTGGAACCATGCGCTGCAGCTCAGCGTCTCCCAGCCCAGCAGCAGAAAAGGCGAACCGCCTTTGTTTATTGTCCAGATTGAGCTGGACAACGAGAAGCTGAAGGAGTCGTTAACACAGCTTAACAGTTATGACGGCAGCGGATCATTGCTGCTGTCCGAAACCTCGGGTTATGCGCTTGGCAGCGGAAGAACAGCACAGCAGTTGATTCCGGGCTATTTTGAAGCCTTGCGCGAAGGAAGGTTTGAGAAGACCTGGGTGATTGACGGAGACCGGTATCATGTCGACCGGATCAAATCCGATGCGCTTGGACTGGCTGTGGCGGCTTATTTGCCCGAGGCGGCCGTCAAACGGCCGCTCAGCAAATTTGTGATTTGGGCATGGCTGTTCGCCGCCGCATCGTTTTTAGCCATCTTGATATACGCTTATTCTACTTATAAATTCGTACAAAAACCTTTGCTGATCCTGGTGCGCAGCTTCAAAAAAATGGAGAGCGGGTCGCTGGATACCCGGATTGCAACGGAACGCAAAGACGAATTCGGATTTTTGTATCTGCGTTTCAATCAAATGCTGACCCGGCTGAAAACACTGATTGATCAGGACTACAAACAAAAGCTGATGATGCAGCGGGCGGAATTAAAGCAGCTGCAGTCGCAAATTAATCCGCATTTTTTGTATAACAGCTTTTTTATCCTTAACTCGCTGGCCAAGACGGGCGATGTTGAGCGGATTGAGCTGTTCTCCAACATGCTGGGCGAATATTTCCGGTTCATTACCCGGAATGGAGATGACGATGTCCGCTTGGCGGAGGAGACACGGCATTCCAGGATGTACACGGAAATTCAGAAAATGCGGTTCTCCAGGCGGATTCAGGTCCAATTTGACGAGCTTCCAAACGAGCTGGAGGACATTCGGGTTCCCCGGCTTATCCTCCAGCCGATTATCGAAAACGCGTATGAACATTGTCTTGAAAAACAGACGGAAGAAGGGCAACTCCGCGTTTCGTTTGACAGGAGGGATACGGAGATTAGGATTACCGTGGAAGACAACGGAGGCGTCCTGTCCGAAGAAGCCATTCAGCAGCTCGGAAGCCGGCTGGAGCAGCATACAGAACCCTCCGAAATTACAGGAATGATGAATATCCACCGGCGGATTCGTTTGATATACGGGGAAGGCAGCGGCCTGTTCTTGTCCCGGAGCGAGCTGAACGGCCTCAAAGTTGAAATTCGCATTAAGCTGACAGGGGGAGAGGCCGTTGTACCGGCTTTTAATTGTTGATGACGAAGAAATTATCACGGACGGATTATATGAAGTCTTTAACCGGCTGATTCCCGATAAGCTGGATGTCTGCAAGGCCTATTCGGCCAAAGAGGCGCTGGAGTGGCTGACGCGGACCCGAATCGATCTGGTGCTCACCGATATCAGCATGCCGGGAAAAAGCGGGCTTGAACTGTCCGAGGAGATCAGGCGTTTTTGGCCGAGATGCAAAATCATTTTCCTGACCGGGTACAGTGAATTCGATTACGCCTATAAGGCGCTGCAACTTCCCAATGCCCGTTATCTGCTGAAGACGGAGGGCTACGAGCGGATCATCGAAACGGTCAAGGATGCGATTGAAGAAATCGAACAGGGCAACCTTATGAACGGGTTGCTGGAACAATCGCTTCAGCAGCGGCAGGCGATCGAGACGGCCGCGCAGGGCGATTATCTCCGGCACCTGCTGCAGGACAGCGTGTCGCTGTGTCAGGACCCAGGCGCTTTATCCAGGGATTTTCACAAATTAAAGCTCAGCTTTGACCCGGAGCTTCCGGTTATTTTGATTTTAGGGCAGCCGGCTTTTCCGGACACGGCCTCCTTTTTGGACCGGAATGAGCTGCTGGCTTCAGCGCATCTTGTAGCCGGCAGTTTTTTGTCGGAGCTGGCCGGATGTGCCGTAATTGCAGACCGGTACGGCGACTGGTTGTGGTTTGTGCAAACAGAGCGGATAACGGATGACAACAACCGGGAGTCTTTATTAAGGTACCTGGAAGGGACCCTGGAGCTGATTCAAGAAGCTTGCGACCGGACGCTTGGCGTGCCGTTGTCCTTTACGGTCAGCGGCAGTCCGTCGGCCTGGACCGCGATTACGGATCAGCATGAGCGCCTGCGCCAGCTGCAGCAGATCCGAACAGGCGACGGTATTCCTATAGTGCTGGTTGACCGGCTAAACCCGGAGGAATCCGTTGAGGAGAAGGAGGGCAAGCGGCTTAACCAGCGGGTAGACAATCTGACGGCGCATCTGGAGACGGGAAGACAGGAACGTTTTATGGACACTTTTTATGAGATCGTCCGCAGTATTCATCCCAACCAATCCATAGAAGTGGCGGCGGAGATGTATTACACGGTAGCGATTGTCCTGCTGTCTTATGTGAACCGCTGGCGCCTCCACAATCAAATCGAGGATTACGCCAAGCTCATGCGCTTAGACGCCCACGCTTCGATGAAAGAGGGCATCCGGCATCTGGAGAAGGTTGCCGCACGCATCTTTGAAGTGAAGCGGTTTGACGAAAAGGAGCATTCATCGAACGTCATTGCGCATATCTGCGAATATATTCAAAACCATCTGGGGGAGGATTTGTCTTTGGTCCGTCTGGCAGAGCTTCATTACTTTAATCCTTCGTATCTGTCGCGGTTGTTCAAGCAGGCGCAGGGGATCAATTTGTCCGAGTATATCGATAACTGCCGGGCGGGCAAAGCAAAAGAACTGCTGCGGGAAAGCAACTTGAAGATTAGGGAAGTGGCATTGATCGTAGGGTATGAAGCCGCCCATTCGTTTACGCGTTTTTTCAAAAAAACGACAGGCATGACCCCGCAGGAATACCGCGATTCACTGTACAAAAAAAGCGGCGTTTAACACGCCGTCACGCCGTCAGTTTAACACGTTCAAAAAGGAGCAGCCTCACCCTTCGGATAACCGGGGAGTGAGGCTGGAATTGGTCCTGGCATTGCGGTATGCCCGCGGGGTATAACCGGTAACCTGGCGAAACTGCCTGCAGAAATGCTCGATATTCGCATACCCGCAGAGCGCCGCAATATCGGCAACCTTTGCCGGCCCATACACAAGCTTTTCCTTCGCGAGACGGATGCGGCACTGAATCACGTCTTCCATACAGGAGATGCCAAAAGTAGACTTATACAAAGTCTGCAAATAGCCAGGGCTTAGATGCACATAGTCAGCCATTGCTTTAACAGTCCAAGGGTGTCCCGGGTTGTGATAAAGCTCTTTTCGCAGCTGCAGCAAACGATGATATTGCGGAGCATGTTCTTCAAACTTGGCCGCTTCATACAGCTTGTTAAACAACACCCGGAACAGGTGATCGACCGAAATTTCATAATAATCGCTTTGCCATAAATGTTCCGATACAAGCAGCTGAAACAGCTGGTGGCAGTAGCCCGGATCAGGCACAGGAAAGGGCACCCCAAGCGGAAGGGGACATTCCAGAATATAAGCATCGGTTGCGTCAAACCGGACCCAGTCATTGACATAAGTCCCTTCGCAGGCCCGGTAATATATTTTATGAAAAGGAGGATACAAAACGGCGCAGTTGGCCGGATATTCACGGATTTCTCCGCGGACTTCAAACAACGCCGGCGTCTGGGTGATCACAAGGAGCCAGCAATCCAGCCCTTCCGGCACATTGTACACAAAATAAGAGGGATGGGCAGCGTCGTATTGAACATAGTGAATGGAAGTCATCGTTTCACCTGACTTTTAGATCATTGGGCTTGCTGATGTAACGAAATGTGAGCGTGCCTGCTAATAGATTTTGTAATTTCCGCTCAGGGCCAGCAGGCTAAAGAAATACAAGCAGTTGTCATAATAACGGCGTGCTCCCGTCCGCAGCGGAGTATCCCAAAACAGACGGACAAAATATTCGGCGTTAGGCCCTTCCGCAGCAAGCGAAGCCATGGCGTTTGTTGCCAGCAGACCCACCGGATGCAGCGCCGGTTCATCAAAAGGTGTTCCATCCAAGGCATAACGTTTGTAATCGGAGAGGTCGATCTTCCGGAAAAACGTCTGGATCCGGTCCGATTGTCCGACCTGCCATGCATCCTTGCGGAACCATTCCCAATCAAGGCCAATATTTGCGGCGACCCGATAGGAATCGCTGTAAAAATGGCGGAAATCGCCGTGAGGCTGAATGTCCGCGGGCGTCCCGTCGTAATTGGCGTATTCAGCAGCCAAGCCTGTTACCGGATGGCATGCCGTCCGGAGATAGGCGCGGCTGGCATCCGCCGCATCCCGCCAGAATTCCTGGTCAGCCTCGTCCGCCCGCAAAGCAAACAGCTCATAAAAATGCGGGAGATGATATGACGGATCGCTGAACGCAGATTCCGGCACAAATTTGATTAATTTCTTTGCCGGATCCCACATAGGGTCCCCTTCGCCGTCTTCGCCTTGATGGATGCAGGCGCGCAAAATGATCCGGGCTTGCCCGGAATAATTGTAAGGCTCCGGCCCGTCGCCCCATCGGCCTGAAGCAAATAACAAAGCCATGGCGTAGAACTCTTCTCCATCCGGCGCAGGCCCCTGTGAAATCCGCATTCCGTCAGGCTTGCAGTGCCAGGCAAAATAGTCTTTATACCGTCCGTCTTTGTGCTGCATAAAGGTTTTGGAGAAATTCCACAGCCGGTCGAATTCCTCTTTTTTGTTCATTTGAACGGCCATCATCATGCCGTAGGACATGCCTTCGGTTCTTACATCCAGGTTCCCCGTGTCAAGTATGTACGCTTTATCGCTGCCCATTGGATAATAAATCCGCACCTCGTCATCTCCGTAGAACAAGTCGTTCCAGGTCTGCTCCAGGCGGGCTTCAATTTCATCTTCGGTGTAACCGTGTTCCGCAAATAAATTCCGGTAATTCCCGGTGTAAAAGGCTCCCTGCTGCATTATCGTCATTCAAAACCCCTCCATATAAAAATCGTTTACTCTACAAATCCGAACCCCAATATTGTAAAACACTTATGTTCATGTCCGGCTGCCATACGGATCTCCACGGTATGATCTCCCGGCTCCGGCTCCTCATATAAAATAACCGCATGGCAGCGGGTCCACTGGACAGCATGTGACTCTGCCGTTCTTACAAGCCGGCCGTCCACCCGGATTTCGGCATTCCCGAAATCATCGCTGCCGGAATTTTTATAGATCAGCAGAAGACACCGGCTTTGGATCGTTAAGGTAAATTCTTTGCTGCCTGACGCGGGGGTGTGCATCCAATTATGCGGAAATAAAACGGTCCCGGTTTCATGGTCGTCCATTTCCGCAGACTGCAGATCACTGTCGGCGGCATCAAAGCCGCCCGCCGAAATGGCGGCTGAATCCGGAAGAGAGGCCCTGTCTAATAAGCGGACGGATTGAAAGCTGCTGCCTATAACAGGGGGCTGGTTCAGATTGATGTCGTCCGCATCGGGTTCGCTTCGATCCGTTTGTTCAAACAGCCAGCCCAGACAGTCTGCCATGATCCGGTGCCCGTCATTAGCCGGATGATAGATGTCGCTGAAAAATTCCTGCTTTGAAAGGATATTCCCGGTGGCTTTAGTGAGCTTGAATTGTTCCGTCACCGCATCTTTGATGCTGACCATCGGCAGCCCGTAATGCCATCCGACGGGAGCCAAACGTTCCTGCAGATTCCAGTCATTTTCAAAGACACTGAATAACAGGATGACGGCGGGCGAGCCCGCTGATGTCAACGCTTTCAACACCAGGCTTTCGTAGCAGACGCCTTCCGTTTCGTCATCCGCGTCGTTGACTGCAAACTCGATCACAACGACGTCCGGCTGAACGGTTCCGTCGCGCAGGACATCCCGGTCATAACGAATCATGCCGAGTTCCGACGGCGTTCCGCCCACTCCCGCTTTAATCAGACGGACGGGTTCTCCGCCTTCTTGTCCAAACATGTCCTGAAACCGTTTATAGGAACGATAAGCGTAACATTCGGTCGCAATGGGGGCGGCGCCCGCTCCTTGGGTAATGGACCCGCCTATAAAGGCTAGCGTCACGGCTTCGCCGCGTTTCGCTTTTGCAATGGCGTGTTTTAAGCGCCGGTTGTTCCCGTGATAAAGCAGTGACCTCCCGATCATCCGGCGGTACGCCTCTGACTCTGTATTCAATACCAGACCTCCTTTAGCGGTTGCCTATTTATCAATCATATAACGGATGGCAGGTACGGGGAAACCCGTCAAATCATTGGATTTATCTGAGGATCGATCAATTTTACATCAGGAAAGATCATTGTTTGGCCGGCAGGTGTACCTTATACTTTCCTCAGTTCAAATCCAACCTATTCCATTTATGCTGAGGTGACTATTTATGGCCATTTTTCAAGTTCATTTTTATTCAAAAACACTGCGCAGAGAGGTGCCGTTTACTGCGCTGCTGCCCATGGACCGTCCGGAAATACCGGGCAATCCTTTATCAGAACGCGGGGAAATGAAGACGCTTTACCTGCTGAACGGGTATTCTGGCGGCAGCATGGAGTGGCTGGTCCACACACGGATCAAAGAGCTTGCCGACCGTTTGAACGTCGCTGTAATTATGCCCTCGGGCGAAAACAGCTTTTATGTGGATGACGAGGAGAAAGGGGAGTTGTTTGGCGAATATGTCGGCCGGGAGCTGGTGGAGTTCACAAGGGAATGTTTTCCGCTAAGCCGTGACCGGAGCGCGACATCTATCGGGGGATTGTCAATGGGAGGATACGGGGCGATCCGCAACGGTTTAAAATATGCCGGCCAGTTTGGTTCGGTTATCGCGTTGTCTTCGGCGCTTCTGCCCTACCGCATTGCCAATGCCGCTCCGGGTTATAACGACGGGGTGGCGGATTACCGCTATTTCAAACGGGTTTTCGGCGATTTGGATGCGCTGCGCGGGAGCGACAAAGATCCCGAAGCGCTGGTGAAGCATTTGAAGGAAACGGGCGAGGTTATGCCGGCGATTTATATGGCCTGCGGAACGGAGGATTTTTTACTGGATGTGAACAGGAGGTTCAGCGCATTCCTGACGGAGGAAAACGTGCAGCATGTCTATAAGGAGAGTGCGGGCGCGCATTCGTGGGATTTTTGGAACGAATATATAGAAAAAGCTTTGAACTGGGCGGTCGGCCAGAACACAAATCCATAATCCGGCGGTCTAACACCCATAATCGGACGGGTTGTTCCGTTTTTTCGTGTAAAGGTAGAATAAAATTGTATTCGCTTCCAAATTTTATCGAATATCGAAAGGGGGAAGACGTATTTAACAACAGAACAGACGGTTAACACGAGGGCTGCACCCACTCCACCATCAGCCTCTACTGTTGTCGAGTCCAATTCGGAAAGGGGACGAGTAGATGGAATTTCGAATTGCCCGCCGGGCGGTGCAGCTGCTGCTTGCGGTATGTATGCTGATTCCGTCCATGCTGACGGGCGGCAGCAGGGTTCATGCCTGGGACGGAATGCCGCTGCCCAAACTCCATGTAAGCGGCAACCAGCTAGTCAACGGCAACGGCCAGCCTGTGCTGCTCAGCGGCTGGCATCAGCCTACTGGTGCTTACTGGACTTATCAGTCAAGCAAATATTATCTTGACCGGAACGGAGGCAACCGGCACGCGGCGGTTCTGAACTACTTAAAGGATATAACCGACACCTTTACCAACACCTCCCCCCAATACGGGAGCGGCCACGGCTGGTATATGAATCAGGTGCGCTTGTTTATTGACCGGGAAGACATGGGCGATGTGGCGGCGGGGACGTATAACTTTGCGGGATTACAGTCCGCAACCCGGGAAGTCATTATCCCGTACGTCGAGTACGCCAAAACGAAAGGGCTTTATGTCACGCTTGGTCTTGATTTTACCCTCCTCGACAACAAAGCAACCACGCAAGCCAATCTCGATAAATTTAATCAGATTTGGGGTTACCTCGCCTCCCAGCCGGAATTAAAAAGCGCGGACAATGTCATGTTCGAGCTGGTTAACGAACCGGTCCTTGCCTATGCGGACGGAGAATGGGGAGGCAATCCGGCACAGCCTAACTTTGCGGCATTTTGGGATGCTTTAAGAGATTTCCAGAACTCCATGATCTCCACGATCCGCAGTAAAGGAGCGGATAATGTAATCTGGGCGGCGGGACTCGGCTGGGACCAGCATTATCAGCTGTGCGCCTCCCGGCCGCTTACGGACCCCTTAAACAACCTCGGTTATGCGGTGCATTGGTATCCGGGATACGGGGCGCATGACAATTTCTCGACGCTTCAGCAGCAGTGGAACACCAGCATTAAACCTTGTGCGGACAGCTACCCGATCAATATTACCGAGACCACATGGTTTAAGACCAAAGCCGGAGATTCTCCTTATTGGGAACTGTTTAACGGCTCGAATGAAGGGTTCGGCAAAAATACGAAAGCGATTTTTACCGCAGCCGGAAATGTGAGTGTGGCTGTGCATATGAACGGATTTTTGCTCGAACCGGGCCCCAAAAGCTCGTTTGCGGACCCGTCCGCAGGCCTGCTGTATGACGGCGATCCTTCCAGAGACGGCATGGCACGCTTTATTTTTGACTGGTATTATGAGCGGGCGCAGTTCATACCCTGGAACGGATTATGGAACGGAATCAGCAGCGGCTCAACCTACAAACTGGTCAACAGGGCGTCAGGCAAACTCATTGACGTTCCCGGAGGCGCAGACACTGACGGGCTTCAGCTCAACCAGTGGCCGGAGAATCAGGCTGCCGCACAGCACTGGGGCGTTGAGGATGTCGGCACAGTGAATAATATTTACCGCCTGCGCAGTGTAAGTTCCCCGGACAACAAAGTCATGGATGTACGGAATGGATCAAAAAACAACGGAGCAGCGGTTCAACTGATGAGCGATCTGAACAATACCGCCCAAAAGTTCAGATTAATTAATCTGGGCAACGGCTATTGGTGCATCCTGAACGTGAACAGCAATAAAGCGGTTGAGGTTGCAGGGAGCTCAAACGCCGACGGGGCCCTGCTGCAGCAAAATTTCTACCGCGGAGATTGGAATCAGCAGTGGAAGCTGGTCAAAGTGAATTGACGGTAGTGACGTTCAAACCGTGTTTCAACTAAATCTCATTAAGAGGAGTTGAAGCTTCATGATTGCCCGGTTTAAAAAAGCATTGTGCGCGGGACTGGCAATGGTTACCCTTTTGCCGCTGCTGTTATCTCCCGCCGAAGTGTCCGCCGCAAGCGATGCCGTTGTGAATCTGTCCGCCGAAAAACAAGTGATTCGCGGGTTCGGCGGAATCAATCACCCTGCCTGGATCGGAGATTTAACCCCCGCTCAAAGGGAGACGGCCTTTGGAAATGGTAACGGTCAATTAGGCTTCTCCATTCTGAGAATCTATGTGCATGAGGACCGTAATCAATGGTACCGCGAGGTGGATACGGCCAAAAGAGCCGTTGCTTTAGGAGCTGCCGTATTTGCTTCGCCGTGGAATCCTCCGGCCGACATGGTGGAGACGTTTAACCATAACGGTGATCCGTCGGCCAAACGGCTGCGGTACGATAAATACGCCGCTTATGCCCAGCATCTGAACGATTTTGTAACGTTTATGAAGAACAACGGTGTGAATCTGTATGCGATTTCGGTACAAAACGAACCGGATTATGCGCATGAGTGGACCTGGTGGACGCCGCAAGAAATGCTTCGTTTCATGAAGGAAAATGCCGGCTCCATTCAGACCCGGGTGATTGCCCCCGAATCCTTTCAGTACCTGAAGAATATGTCGGACCCTATTTTGAACGACCCGCAGGCGCTGACGAATATGGATATTTTGGGAGCGCATTTATACGGCACCCAGGTGAGCAATTTTGCGTATCCGTTATTCAAACAAAAGGGTGCGGGAAAAGAACTCTGGATGACGGAAGTGTATTACCCGAACAGCGACAACAACTCGGCGGACCGCTGGCCCGAGGCCCTGGAGGTGTCCCACCACATTCATAATGCGATGGTGGAAGGGGATTTCCAGGCTTATGTATGGTGGTATATCCGCAGATCTTATGGTCCGATGAAAGAGGACGGCACAATCAGCAAACGCGGATCCAGCATGGCCCAATTCTCCAAGTTTATCCGTCCCGGCTATGTCCGGGTCGAGGCAACCAAAAATCCTGAAAACGGCGTGTACGTGTCTGCCTATAAAGGCGGCAACAAGGTAGTTATTGTTGCTATTAACAAAGGGAACACAGGGGTTAATCAGAACTTCGTTCTGCAGAATGGATCGGCAGCTCAGCTGTCCAGATGGGTGACAAGCAGCGCCGGCAATCTTCAGCCCGGAACGCCGCTGCAGATGACCGGGAATAACTTTTGGGCGCATCTTCCCGCGCAAAGCGTTACGACTTTTGTAGGCGGACTCTAACCGTAATCCAGCCGGCCGCAGTGCCGCACGTGCAGTGCTGCAGGCTGCAGGCTGCAGGGCTGCAGGGCCGTACCCGCCAGCAAGGGATCGGCAGCAGCAAAGGATCAGGGTTATCAAACTTCAGCCGTCCGGCAGGTGTGCCCGGGCGGTTGTTTGTGTGTTTTTTTTGCGGGTAATTTGAACATGAGTTTTAAGAATGGGGGAAAGAAATGATGCAGCTGGAGGAAGTATTAAGGGTGCATGTGACCATAGGAAAAATAGCAGAGCTTCAAAATGAGGCCGGGGACTCGGTGGTAATGATCTCATTTACGGGAAAGGTGTCAGGGGAGTATTTTCAAGGTGAAGTGCTGGACGGCGGGGTCGATACCCAGATTATCGGGAGGCACGGGGACCGGCACCATTTATCCGCAAGATATATGCTGCAAGGGAAAGATTATACGGGGCAGCCCTGCCAAATCTACATCGAAAATAACGGAGAAGTCCATAACCATCCGAAGCATCACGCTTTGTTTCGCACGGCTCCTAAAATCATTACGAATAGCAAAGCCCTGTCTTTTTTAAATGAAGAGCTGTTGGTAGGAGAAGGCTATCCCACGGATCATGGAGTGGATATTAAAATTTACAGGTGGGTTTAGTTCGGAAATCTGAGATGAAGTCAAACACCGCAAGGGATCCATCCATGGGTTAAAAGCACGCTTCCTATGACTGGGCATATGATGAAGTACTTTCGTGTGAAGGGAAGGAACAAAAATATGGCCTCTGAGCATCATGCTCCCGTGAATCCTGTGACCACCGTGCAGACCGTGTATCCCGCGCAGCCCGGGTCCGCCATGCATCCTGTGCATCCCATGCAACCCATGCATCCCATGCAACCCATGCATCCGATTCATTATGAACATCCAGCCTGTCCTCATCCATATCCCGCTTCGCCTTATTTTATAAAAAGCTACCCTCCAGTTTTTCAGCCCTATGGTTCTCAGGTGCGTATGGATTTGGAATGGAGAAGCACACTCAAGGATCACGGGAAAGAACCTTTTGTAGTGAACATTGAATCTGCAGCCAAACAGAACAAAACCTTCCGTACAGCATTATGGACAGGGCAGCACTTCCAGGTTACCGTCATGAGTATTCCAGCGGGAGAAGATATTGGGCTGGAAGTCCATCCTGCTACAGACCAGTTCATTTGCATTGAAGAGGGCCGGGCACTTGTTCAAATGGGAGATTCCAAAAACAATCTTGATTTCCAGGCAGTGGCCGGCGAGGATTACGCCATTATGATCCCTGCGGGCAAATGGCATAATCTAACCAATCTTGATGATGAACCTTTATACCTTTACGTGATCTACGCTCCTCCTGAACACCCGTACGGCACCGTTCATGTTACTAAAGAAGCGGCGGAGTCGTAACGATTTTTCCTTTGTACACGATAATGAACGTCCGGAACCGGCCAAATGCTGCTTGTGCAGGTTCTTTTTTTTAGCGGGTGGAATGCGGTACGTGTATATCGTTTAGAAATCGTCCGGCAGGCAATAAATAGAGGTGACTGGCTGCGGCCTGTTTAGCAATAAAATAAATGCCGGGAGAGAGAATACATGAGCATTTACTATCACCTGTCTATAAAGTTGTTTGTGGGCTTTGTTGTCCTGTTTATTGCTGCCCGTTTTATTGGCGGGCGTGAACTGAAGAAGCTGAATGTATTTGATTTTATCACTGCCATCGTCTTGTCCGAGCTTGTTGGCAATGTTCTGTATCAGAAAGAAGTGGATGCCCTCCACATGAGTTATGCTTTGGTATTTTGGACATTGTTGATTTACATTATTGATAAAATTAAGATGAAGCTTGCAAAAACACGCAAATTATTTGAAGGTGTCCCGGACATGGTGATAGAGGAAGGGGAGATCAAGAAAGAAGTACTCCGGAAGAATAGGGTGGATTTGAACGAGCTGTTGGCTCTATTAAGAGAGAAAGGTTATTTTTCGATTGGTGACGTAAAATACGCTTTTCTTGAGACCAATGGAAATATTAGCGTAATCGATAAAAAAACCAACGCATTTCCTCACCCTTTAGTTTTGGACGGGAAATATTCAAAATTAGCTTTTGATACCCTGGGTAAAGATCAGGAGTGGCTGCTGGCCAAAATCCAGGAGCAGGGATACACGGATATCGCCCAAATTTTTTACGCGGAGTACCAGGAGGGGGATAACTTGTATATCCAGCCTCAGCCGGAACATACAAAACGTAAGAGTTCAAGCGAAACCGGCGCGCGGTAGAAACTTGCGATACTACCGACAAATGCGGGACTTCAGGGACTTGGTTCCGCAGCAGGCGTGGAATATAAAAATTTAAACGATACCACACAATTTCCACACAGTTTTAAAGTACAGTAGGAACCAGCCAAAAAAATCCGGATACTGGAGGAGAAGAGGCATGAGAAAAAGGATGATTCTGGCCGGTTTTGCTGTAGCATTAACTGCGGCCCTTGCGGGCTGTCAAACCGGAAACCAAGAGACTGGACAGGCTGCAGAAACCACGCCGGCACCCGCATCCGCGGTGTCTACACCATGGGTAGGAACAAAAAATACCACGCGAATTAACACGTCCGATCCGATCCAAGCAGCCGTTGTGGTGTCGCGCACACTGTGGACAGCCGTAAGTGACAGCAACCGGCCGGCCAGCGTTGTACTTACTGACGTGAAAAATTGGCAGATTGCGGCGGCAAGCACCGATCTGATTCACCATCCAAGCAATGGACCGGTGCTTTTTATGGAGAATGACGCGGTTCCTCAAGCGACGCTGGAGGAATTGAAGCGGCTGCGGCCGTTGGGCGCAGAAGGAAATCATGGTGTCCAGATCGTCATCGTGGGACCTGTTTCCGACGCGGCCATGAAGCAGCTGGATGCACTTAATATGAAGATCGACAAAATCGAAGGGGACGAGCCGGCTGCGGTCGCCCAAGCAATTGACTCGTATTATGCCAAGGCGGCCGGCGAGCTGCCGCAGGCGGTAGTGATCGGATCGATGGATAATCCGGAATATACGCTTCCTGCCGTCAATTGGATTGCGCACATGCCGGAACCGCTCCTGTATGTGACGAAAGATGAGATTCCTGAACCAACCGTTCAGGCCCTAAACGAACGCGGCGGAAACGCGGTGATCTACCTTCTTGGACCGGAGTCCGCTGTTTCGTCCGGAGTTGAGGAGAAGCTGAAGTCATACGGATCGGTGACCCGGATTTCGGGTGAAAATCCGGCCGAAAACGCCATTGCTTTTGCCAAATTTAAAGATGATGCCACCGGGTTTGGATGGGGGATTATAACCCCCGGGCATAATCTGTCGTTTCTTCCGGCAGATTCGACCTTGCTTGCGGTTGCCGCTGCTCCGTTCTCGCATCTCGGGAAGCATGCTCCGCTGATTTTTACCAATAAAGATGGCATACCGGACGCCGTTATGGACTACACTGCCCAAATCCAGCCGAAATTTCAGGAGTCTCCGGCAGAAGGCCCTTATAATCACGCATGGATTACCGGGGACGCGCAGGCGATCACCGCTGCGGCGCAAAGCGAAATTGACGATATGCTTGAAATCTCGCCTGCATCGGGCGGCAATCCGCATTCGGGTCATTAAAGAGGAGGATGTCAAATGGAATGGTCTACACTTCTTGTGCTGGTTTGTCCTATAATGATGGTGGTGATGATGTTTGCAATGAAAGGGGGACATTCCCATGGATCCCCAAGCCAACCTCGTGTGACTGGTCACCAGCAAAATCAACCGGCTGAGCGTGAACATGAACAGATGACTGAACTCCGGGCAGAAAACGAGCGCCTCCGCAGCGAACTGCGAAGTCTAAACCAATAGAGCTGAGAACATGCCGTAAGCGGTTGCCGCTTACGGCTTTCAAATGAAGGCGGAAGAAGGTGATAAGCCGTGGGGAATCTTCAGGTACTGATTGCAGATGATGAATGGAACATGCGGAACCTGCTTCGGATCTACTTGATGAAAGAAGGCTTCCGGGTGAAAGAGGCTTCCACCGGACAAGAAGCGTTAGCATTGGTCCATGCCGAGCGGTTTGATGTTATCATTCTCGATGTGATGATGCCGGATATGGACGGATGGCAGATCTGTAAGCGGATCAGAGACGTAGCCAGCACGCCGATTTTGTTTCTGTCGGCACGTACGGAGACGAAGGACAAAATCAAGGGTTTGGACATTGGAGCGGATGATTATTTGACCAAGCCGTTTGACCCGGAAGAATTAGTTGCAAGAATTTTTTCGCTGATCCGCCGGTCTGCGATGAACCAAACCCTGCTGTCCGAGCTTCCGCGAGGCCTCATCTATTCTGATATGGTAATCACACCGGAAGCCAGAGAGGTCTGGATATGCGGGGAACAAGTTGAGTTTACGCAAAAAGAATTCGATCTTCTGGCTACCCTCGCGCAGAACCTGCAGCGGGCTTTCACCAGGGAGGAACTCGTGGAACGGTTGTGGGGCTATGACTTTGAAGGAGAGACCCGGGTCATCGACACGCATATCAAAAACATAAGAGAAAAACTGCATACAGCCGGTTTAAAATATAATCCCATCCAAACTGTATGGGGCGTTGGTTATAAATTCCACATTCCTGGAGCGGCCAATGAAAAATAACCGCATTGGGCTGAAATTGGGCTCCGTTATTATTACGGTATTTCTGATCGTTTTGGTCTTTTTGGGTTTTACCGTCGACCGCTTGTTCACCCGTTTTTATTACGACCGGATGCGGACGCAGACGGAAGAGCTGGGTTCCCATTTTGCGGTGATGGCCCGCACGGATCCGGCATCGGGAGAGATGATGAAGACATTTGCCGAATTTTCTAATGTCAGCATTTTTAATGTAAGGCGAAACGGGGAACTGCTTCTGCATTCGGGAACACACGATCCGGCGGACCGGCAAATGATCCGGCTTCCGGATGTGGAGAAGATTTTTGGCGGGCATAAAATCAACTTCGTTTACACCGATATTTCGGGAGTCCGTTATCTCGTATCCGGCCAGCCCATTTATAAGGACAATACGCCCGCTTCCGCTCTTTACGTCATGTCTTCTATGGAGAACATGGAGCAGTCGCTGCGGGACGTCCGGAATCTGTTGTTATTGTCCGGCGCAGGCGCCTTTTTTATGGCATTGGGGATTACCTGGATCATCGCGCAATTTTTATCGCGTCCGCTGCTTAAAATGCAGCAGGCTACACGGAAAATCGCCGCGGGCGATCTGGAAACAAGGCTGGAGATGAGCAGCCGCGATGAATTGGGCAGCTTAGCCCATGCCATCAACGATCTTGCCGTGGATCTTCAGCGGTACCGGGATACAAGGCAGGAGTTTTTTGCTAATATTTCGCATGAATTGCGTACGCCGATTACCTACCTGGAAGGTTACTCTCAGGTGCTGAGGCAGGAGCTTTACACAACGGAAGAAGAAAAGCAAAAATACCTGGAGATCATCCACGACGAGGCATTAAGGCTGCAGCATTTGGTGGAGGACCTTTTCGATTTAGCGAAAATGGAAGAGGGGAAAGTTAGTCTTGAACCCGGCTGGGTGAACTTATCTGAACTGACGCGGCAGGCGATAACGAAAGTGGAGCTTAAGGCAGGAGAAAAACAGCTTCGCCTGGTTTTTAATGAAACGGGCAGAAGGCAGGAGATTTACGCAGACAAAAAGCGGATGGAGCAAATTATCTTCAATCTGCTGGAAAATGCAGTGCGTTACACCGAGCACGGAGGGATAGAGGTCTCTTTGTCATACAGCCCGAATCATACCGTTCTTTTAGCCGTCGAAGATACAGGGATGGGGATCCCGGACGATGAGCTGTCTTTCATCTTTGAACGCTTTTACCGGGTGGAGAAATCCAGATCACGCCAATATGGAGGAACAGGTTTAGGCCTATCCATCGTAAAAAAACTGGTGGAAATCCAGGGAGGACAAATTACCGTCACCAGTGAGGCGGGCAAAGGCACACGCTTCGAAATCCGTTTTGTCCAGCAGCCTGGACGGGAGGAGGCAAGCCGATGAAAAAAACGGAATGGCTGATTGCTGTTGTATTTATCGGAATGGGCTTAACATGCCTGACCATCTCCGCATTTTCTTTTCCAGCTCAGCTGGAAGTGCATGCAGGCGGGTTTGCCAAAATGGCCGGTTGTCTTGCCGTCCTCGGGTTGTTAACGGTTTTATTTGTACGGTTCAGAAAAGCCCGAAAAAAACGTTAAGGCAGCCAAAGGGCTGGCTTGGCCTGGGAAGGCTGTTTTTAGCGAACAATCTGCTCAGCGAAAAAGAACAGACAACAAAAGATGCATACTATAAAGACCGCATGCCGAAATTATTACGGGGCCGTCTTGCGCCTGCTGGAATATGCGGTGCAGCGTTTCAGAGGGCGATCCGTCGGCAAAATGATTCAGCTCAGCCGCCCAGTCTACTTCTGTCAGCAAGCTACCAAATGCGAATACGGTTGCTGCTTGTTTGCATTATCCCTGTTGTTTTACTTCCTTCTGATACAGGTTGGCAAAACTTACAGGTTGAAACAACGCGGCTTTGCGAGTTATATTATTACTCCGGCCAAGAAATACGAAAGGCCGGGGCAGCCTGGAAAAATGTACAGGTTGCATGAGCAGCAAACTACGTGATATATTATTACTCCGGCCCGGTCGATGAATATAAAGTTGACTAGCTGGAAAAACTTACAACTTGCACTGAGA
>NZ_JBHOFD010000018.1:0-141939 GCF_046543445.1 Paenibacillus nanchangensis | reverse complement strand
CTTTCGCAGGCCGAGATCGGCAGCGCAACCTAGATCGGCAGCGCAGCCTGAGCTCGGCAGATACGCCTTGAGATCACTGGGCAAACCGGAGATCCGGTGCCAGAGTTGACTTTGAATCAGGTTGGAGCATTTTTCCCAACCAGATTCGTAATTTCGTTCAGCCGTTCTATGAGTTGCGCAAAGGCAACTGTCCGGTCTAGCGTGCTAACTTCATCACACCGTAAATCCCGCCGAATGTGCGTTCGCTGCAATGAAGCACTGTTTTTCTATTTTTTCAAGACGATTGCTTTATTGTGGTTAAATCGGCGCCAGGACTGGAACTTAGCTGATTTTCGCTCTGCGAAAGTTGAGTTATTAGGGTGATCGTCATTAAGGATAGTGCGATCGGGTTATAGCGTGGTGTCGACTTCCTCCTGTAATATACACCGTGCCGGAATACTTCGGCGATGCACAGGACGAGCAGGCCGATTCCAAGGCCTTTCAGGGAGACAGCGACATTGATGCTGAACACATCGTGCACAAACAGCCGATACATTACATTCATAAAGATATTGGATAACACGGAATAGGCAATAATAACAAATGCCAGTCTCCTCAAACGGTTGACATTATCCGGTACAAACGGACTGCCTGCGGACAGGCTCCCAACCAGATTGCGCAGCTGCAAAATAGCGATTTAATACACGGCCGCTCCAAAAATGAACCGGGAGAAGGCGGTAACCAGGTAAGCCGATTTGGGGCTGAACCGCTCAGGCGACAGCGGCTGAAACTGGGTAAAAGGAACGAGCAGGCTGTGATACCGTATCTGACAGCGAAACGGAGAAAGACCAGTGGGCAACGTCTTTTGCAGCCTCAAATACATCTTCCGGCCTGCAAAACCGTACGGGACAACGGTTTAAGGGGGCCTTAGGAAGGTTGCCGGCATCGTTGCTGAGTTATACGTCAAATAAAAATAGTGACACAGGATGGATAATGCCTTATTATTTAAGGGTATTTTTAATAAAACAGTTTTTAAATAATACTAGTACAAAATTCACCTGTCGGATTAGTGTGAAATGATGGGGGAACGCAGGAATGCCCTGTGAGGACAGATTCATGCAAGCGGCAAAAGCGAAAGGGGAGGGAGACGATGCTTTCCCTGAATCGGGTCAGTAAAAGTTATCCCGCGCCGGGCGGTCCCGAGCGGGTCGTGGATGATGTTACGCTTACGGTTGAATCCGGAGCGGTTCACGGAATTATTGGGCCAAGCGGGGCCGGCAAATCGACGCTGCTGCGGCTAATCAATCTGCTGGAGCGGCCGGACGAAGGTACGGTAACCGTGGCGGGAGACGAGCTCACACTGCTGGGAGACCGGGCGCTGCGTGAAGCAAGGCGTGGCATCGGCATGATTTTTCAGCAGTATAACCTGGTGGCCAACCGCAGTGTCCTTGGCAACGTAACGCTGCCGATGGAACTGGCGGGAGGGATGAGCGCCCGCGAGCGGCAGGAACGGGCGGAGGAATGCCTGCATTTTGTCGGCCTGACGGATAAGGCAGACCAGTATCCCGCCAGACTGAGCGGCGGACAACGCCAGCGGGTGGCGATCGCCAGAGCGCTGGCGAACCGGCCCCGGCTGCTGCTCTGCGACGAGCCGACTTCGGCGCTGGACCCGGGGACGACGGCCGAAATTCTTCAGGTGCTCCGGCACGCCAATGAAAGCCTGGGCATCACCGTAGTGCTGGTCACCCATGAGATGGACGTCGTCCGCGCCGTCTGCAGCCATGTCTCGGTGATGGAACAGGGCCGGATTACCGACTCCTTTTCCAGACAAAAGACGCCGTTCCGGCCGCCGGCGGGATATGGCGGCTCCTACCGGGAGCAGATTATTGCGGGAACGGGGGAGACGGATGTTTGAGGAGATGGCGAAGTACCAGACTGAAATGTGGCAGTCGATTGGCGAAACCTTCGTTATGGTCGGCATGGCGGATTTTGTGGCGGTGCTGCTTGGACTGCCGCTGGGGACGCTGCTTTATTTTACCCGCAAAGGACAGCTGTACGAGAATGGGACTTTATCTTTTGCGCTGAACAGTCTGGTCAACATTATCCGCTCTTTCCCGTTCCTGCTGCTGGTCGTGGCGCTTATTCCGGTCACCCGGATGATCGTCGGAACCGCAATCGGGACGGCGGCGGCCACCGTGCCGCTATCGGTCATCGCCATCGCGTATTATGCGCGGCTTGTGGAGCAGTCGCTGCTGGAAGTGCCGCGCGGCGTGACCGAAGCGGCGTTGTCCATGGGGGCATCAAAACTCGGGTTGATCTTCAAGTTTCTGTACGTTGAAGCCCGTTCCGGCCTTGTGCTGGGACTGACCACCTCAACAGTCAGCTTTATTTCGTTTTCGACGGTGATGGGCGTGGTTGGCGGCGGCGGCGTGGGGGATTTTGCCATACGCTATGGCTATCAGCGGTACGAGACTTTGGTCATGGTGTATGCCATTCTCGTTATGATCGTGCTGGTCCAGTTCGTGCAGTTCGCGGGCGGGACAGCGGCAAGACTGCTAGACAAGAGATAAAAAAGATACCAATCACACAAACGGGGGTTAACACTCATGTTCAAAAAAACAATGATGCTCGCGCTGGTGCTTGTTGTGGCACTGATCGCAGGCTGCGGACAATCCGGAAATAACAGCGGGAACAAAGCAGGCGGTGCGGCGAGCCCAAGCCCAAGCGAAACGGCAAAGGCAGAGCAAAACGGAACGGATGCGGCCGGAGCCGGTGAGCCGGTCAAAATCAAAGTAGCGACGTTGATCCCGCCAATGACGGACATTCTTGAAATTGTGAAGCCGCTGCTGCTGGAAGACGGAGTCGACATGGAGATTGTCGTTTTGTCCGATAATGTGCAGCCAAACGAGGCGCTGGCTAACAAAGAAGTGGACGCCAACTTTTTCCAGCACGTCCCTTACATGGAGCAGTTTAACGAAAGCAAAAAAGCCAACCTGACAGCGATTCAGCCGGTCTATGACGCGATCTACGGCGCGTATTCCAAACGGTACAAGAGCCTGGACGAGCTGCCGGAAGGCGCAACGCTGGCAGTGGCCAACGACCCGACCAACACGGGAAGATCGCTGGTTATGTTCGAAGAAGCGGGACTGCTCAAGCTGAAAGAAGGCGTTGGTTATGCAGCGACTCCGGCTGATATCGTGGAGAACCCGAAGAATTTCAAGATCCTTGAGGTCGATCTGCTGATGCTGGCCCGGACGCTCGATGACGCGGACCTGGTGGCGATGACTCCAGCTTATGCGAAACCTGTGGGTCTGACTCCCAAAAAAGACGCTTTGGCAACGGAATCGCCGGAAAATCCGTATTCGATTACGCTGGTTGCACGCGAGGACAACAAGGATTCGGATGCCATCAAAAAGCTGGCCGCCCGCATCAGCGGACCGGAAGTGAAGAAGTTCCTGGAAGACAATTACGCGGAGATTGCACTTCCCGCGTTCTAATGACACAATAGGTTGTAACACAGCACAGCGGCTGCCTGCCGGGGACTTCCCGGGGCAGCCGCTGTTTTTGCGAAAAGCTGTTAAAGCGTCTTAACTGTGGGAACTGCATTGTAAAATTGTGGATGGAATTTTATACTTATTATAAAGGCGGAATTCTTCACATTGGCATACTTAAATATATCTAATACTAATGAGACTGAATGGAGTAAAGATTATGACCAATCAAATTCTGATCATTGATGATGAAATGGATATAATCAAACTGCTGCAAGATTACTTTGAGATGAACGGTTATAAAGTCTTGACAGCACTGAGCGGAATAGAGGCTTTGCAAAAGGCGGCGAATAGTCCGGACATCATTTTATTAGATATTAATATGCCAGAAATAGACGGTCTCGAGGTATGCATGCGAATCCGGGATTTTGTGTCTTGTCCCATTATATTTTTAACGGCCAGAGTGGAAGATGCTGATAAAATAAATGGCTTTCGTGTCGGTGGAGACGATTATATCGTGAAACCGTTCAGCATTGATGAGCTTGGAGCTAGAGTAGCAGCACATTTGCGCCGTGAACGAAGGCGATCCGTCAAGACACAAACTAGATTTTCAGAAGATTTAGTTATTGATTACTCAGGAAGAATGGTTTACTACAAAGACCGTCCACTTTCCTTTGCTAAAAAAGAATTTGGGATCATTGAATTATTGTCGATGAACAGCGGCCAAGTCTTCGATAAAGAACAAATTTATGAACGGGTCTGGGGTTGGGAGCACGAGGGGGACAGCGCCGTTGTTTCAGAGCATATTCGAAGAATTCGTACCAAGCTTGCTGAGGTTAGCAGTCATGCATACATATTGACGGTATGGGGTGTGGGTTACAAATGGGTAGGTTAAGAAAGGGTTTTCGCAACTTATCCCTTAGGCTAACCTTTATGGTATATATGCTTGTATTTATACTTATTGCAGCACTGCTTAGTGTGATTACCATTAGTCAAGCAGGCCAGATGCGAAATCATTTGTTTTTAAAGTATAACGATTCTTATTCGTTAGCGGACATTGAGAATCCCGCAATTATTTATAATATTGAGAATATTAATACAGATTATTCTGATAAAGATAAACAGATCATTAAGTTCTGTGATTTCTTGGATTCTTGGTCTATTGTGATTTATTTTGGGTTATCTATCTTGTCGGCCTCTTTAATGTTTTACCGTAACAAGCTTAAAAAACCCATTGGAGTTTTGCGGGAAGCTTCTAAAAAAATTTCTAATAATGACTTGGATTTTCATATCGATCAAGATACTGAAGATGAAATGGGACAGCTCTGCGGATCATTTGAGAAAATGAGAGTTGCGTTGGAAGAAAGCAATCGCCGGATGTGGCGGTCTATAGAAGATAGAAAACAGTTAAATGCGGCTTTTTCACACGATCTGCGAACACCGCTGACAGTCATACGGGGCTACGTAGACTTTTTAAACAATTACTTACCAGATGAGAAGATAAGCAAAGAGAAATTACTGGATACGATTTCAACCATGAGCGCACATATTAAACGGCTGGAGAATTATGTGCAAATTATGGGCGAAGCACAAAGATTAGAAGATATAGCGGTAACCCGTATTAAAGTGAACAGTTCCTTCTTTGTGAAACAACTAATTAGTTCTACTGAAGTTTTAGTGCGGGACCAACCATTACAATTTTCATATGCAAATATGATAGATGAAGAATATATCTATATTGATACAGGTATGATTACCACAATATATGAAAATTTGGTTTCAAACGCCATGCGTTACGCGAGTCAGATGATTTCTGTCCATTTCGAACTTGTCGGGGGACGGTTTTCGTTGACAGTTAATGATGATGGTAGGGGGTTCTCAAGACAAGATCTAAAGCTCGCCACCACACCATTTTATAAAAGCAAAACTGAAATTGAGGGAAGCCACTACGGCATGGGGCTGAATATTTGCAAAGTCCTAGCTGAGAAACTCGGGGGTAGTGTCCTGCTGACCAACAATATACAGGGTGGTGCTTGTGTAAATGTTACCGTCTTATGCTCAGATGACCCTGATTTGGATGGGGCTGCGAAAAGTTGAAAAAAAATAGAGATTTGTTGGATATCCTTTCCTATGAGAACAACTTAGGGAAGGATATTTTTTTATTTTAAAAAGGAGGGAGTTATATATGATTTTAGAGGGAAATAAATTATGCAAATATTACGGAACAGGAGAGCGTCAGGTCAAGGCTATTCATAATGTTGATTTTTCTGTGGAGAAAGGTGAGTTTATATCCATTGTGGGGCAGTCTGGTGCAGGAAAAAGCACTTTAATGCATATCATTGGTGGTTTGGACGCACCCACAAGCGGGGAGGTCATAATACAAGGGACGTCCATTTACAGATTGTCAATGAGCGAATTGGCAGTATTTCGCCGTCGCCAAATTGGATTTGTGTTCCAAGCCTTTAATTTGGTACCTTCGCTTAATGTATGGGAAAACATCATCTTACCAATTGGGCTGGACGGTAAGAAAGCAGATATTGGCTATATTGAAGATATTTTAAATACTTTGGGGATTTACGAAAAGCGGACCAGTTTGCCAACCGTATTATCTGGCGGTCAACAGCAGAGGGTAGCCATTGCCCGCGCATTAGCAGCCAGACCCGCTATTGTGCTCGCCGATGAACCTACAGGAAATCTTGATAGCCGCTCCAGCAGCAGTGTATTGGATTTGCTGCGTCTATCGGTAGAGAAATATAATCAGACTTTAATTGTGGTAACGCATAATAATGAAGTGGCAAAGCTTGCTGACCGGACTGTTCGAGTGGTGGATGGTTCAATTGCAGAGGTAGCAGTATGAAAAATTTTATTACTGTTAAAGATGTATCACTGAAAAATTTACGTCACCACAGAAGCCGAACAATATTGACTATAAGTACCGTTGCATTATCGGTAGCATTGATTTTTGTGGTGCTGACCTACTTTTATTCTGACGATCAGCGTAGCAAGCGAGAAGCTACTAATGAGCTAGGTGCCTATCATGTACAGTTTGAGCATCTATTGCCAAAGCAGCAACTAGAAATTGAGAATAACCCGAAGATCAAAAAACATTATCTCTCCTACAATAGTAAAAATATAAAATCTGACTCCTTTGAAAAATTACACATAGACATGTCAATAGGCTATATAGAAGGAATAAATGAAGGATTGATTCAACTTAGGAAAGGCCGCGCGCCAGTTAAGGACGACGAAATGGTATTGGATAAATGGGTGGTCGAAGAATTAGGCTTCTCCTCCAGTCTTGGAAAGGTCATTCCATTGGATTTACAAATTATGAACGCTGGGAAAATGGAACATATCACAAAACGGTTTAAGCTAGTCGGTATTACTGATGATATCGCTGTACGGAAGGCGGCTAGAGCAGGACTAATGTTTGTATCCAAAAGCTTTTCCCAGCGTTATAGTCCAAACCCGGATGTTGTTCTATTTGCTCTTTTGAAATCGGACTTTAATGCTTCTTCTACGGCACATAAAATTGGCGTGGAGGCGGGGTTAAAAGAAGACCAAGTCCAAATAAACGAACGTTACAGCGGGGCATATGAGCAAAATCCTGTTTCGATTCTGAAAGCGGCCGTCGTTGTATTTGTAATTTTAATCAGTGCGGCCATGGTTATCTACAATATCTTCAATATATATATATCCCAGCAGATCCGTTTATTTGGGATGATGAAGGCGATAGGAATGACTCCTAAACAACTACGGAGGATGATTCGTACAGAAGGGTTGATTATTTCACTAGTTGGGAGCGTCATGGGTCTCTTGTTGGGGGGGATTGGCAGTGCTGCATTCATTCCCTTCTTAGGAAATGTTGCTAGTGGAGGTTCTGCATTGTTTGTTGAGATATCTCCTTATATAGTTTGCATTGTGTTTGTTGCAGGTCTGGTGCTTGTGATGTTTTCTGTTCACACTCCTGCCAAAAGAGTAGGGGAAATCACAGAGATCACGGCTATGCGTTACAATCCCGCTGAGGAGTTCGGGAAGAGAAATCACAGAATCAAAAATAAATTTAAAAGCTCTATAAGCGGTATTTCCTTGGTGTTGGCGCAACTTACTCGATATCGTAAACGAACCTGGGTAACCGTAACATCGATTACGCTGACAGGGCTTATTTATGTAATCACAGGGAGTATTTTAAGCAGTATGAATGTTGGCAATATGGTTGGAAGTATGGTTCCTGGTGATTATAAACTAAGTGCTGCCACTAGCCTTGAGTCTGATAAACGACTCGATTTGTTGAACGAGAATGTTATTAATCAAATAAATGTTATGCCAGGGATTAAAAAAGTAATGACAGAAATGTATGATGTATTAATTTATAACAAGCAGGATGCCAACACACATCTCAAAGATTTGACGAATATAAGAAATCCGGAAATTCGAACGGATATTTATGCTTACGATGATGCTTTAATGCAAAATATCCCTAAGATGCTTGGAAAAGATGATTCTGTACTAGAGAAAATGAGGTCTGGTGATAATCTCATTGCGATTGCAGAAGATGGAAGCTACCAAGCGGGAGACAAGATTCGATTGGCTGAGTATGGAGAAGGAAAAAAAGAACGAGTATTCACGATTGTTGGTGTATTGCCCAATTATGTAACGTATAAAGGCAATTCTTCAGAGGGAGGAGTCTTTATTGCCCATCAGAACTTGTTCAAACGCTTGAGTTTAGATCAACGGATCAAGCAAATTAGTGTATCAGTTGATCAAGAACAACAGGGCAAAGTGGAGCAAAGTCTAAAAGGCATTGCAACTGCCGACCGAAGAATAACGTTTACTTCTTTCCAAGAGATTTATGAAGAATTTAGTGGAATGAAGAATGTGATTGAACTGGCAGCTAATGGGCTTATTATAGCCTTGTTGATTATCAGTGTATTTAACTTGATCAATTCCAACTTAACTAGTATGTACGCTAGAAAACGGGAAATCAGCTTAGTTGAAGCTATTGGTTTGACTCGGAGCCAGTTAACCATGCAATTAGGCAGTGAAGGTCTACTTGTGATTATGATTAGTTTGCTGATTACCTTTTCGGTAGGTATACCTGCTGGATATTACGGAGTGGAATTTTATAAGCGATCGGCTGCCTTTGCCCAATACCAATTCCCGCTGGGAGCAATGCTGACACTACTTTGTGCCTACGTTGCTGTCCAGGTACTGACTACCTTGTACATGCAGCGGCGTTTGGGTCGGGAGAGTTTAATAGAACGCATTCGGTTTAGTGAGTAAACAAAGGGGATGTAATAATGGATATGCAAAGGGAAAGCATGAAAAAAGGTTATTGGCGCAGTTTAACTTTACTATTTTTTGTTATGATGCTTTTATCAGCATGCGGAAAAAACAACGGAGAGGGCATCTCCCCGGAATATAAGGGCGTAAAATACACAGGTGAAGGTACATTGGAAACGAAAGTTAATGTGGTTATCTTTAATGAAGATGAGGTTTTATTTTTGCAGACTGTTAAGATTATTGACGATCATCCTACCGTTTGGAAAGCCCTGCAGGCCATTTCGGACAATGTGGAGCAGGGCATGCCAATAGAGAAGGACCAGAAAGGGCAAGTAACCACGGTTGATGGTATTAAAAATGATGAAAACAGTCATTGGGAGCTTTTTATGAATAACGTATATGAAGCTGGGAATACAGAAGAAGTTGCAATTGATGAGGAGCAGCCCTTAACGTTAAGATACACAGCCCGGCCTCAGGAAAAATAGAAAAACTAAAGCAAGAGGTGCCCCCAGAAACGGGGATATCCTGCAGGGGATACCGGAAGGACAGACTTGCCATTGGGGAACTTCCGCCCTGTGGTATTGACGCATCGCTGGAAGCATGGAGCGGTCTCCGTTCCATAACAAACGAATTGCTCGTACAGGCAGGGAATTTTGATTTTCCTGCACTGTACGAGCAACTACGTTAATTTTATTCCGTCTCCCGCAGCCGTTCCACAATCGTAGCCCGGGTCAGCATCCGGTAAGCACCGAGCGTCACGCCATAGGCGATAAGGGCCAGCATAGGGGGCACCGCAATAAAGGGAAGCCACTGCATCCGGAATACGGTAAAGTCCATCAGGCTCGTGATTTTGATCGAGATCCAGTACGTAATAAGAGCTCCGACCGTGGACGTTAGCAATGCGGTCAGCAGTACGGTGAACAGCCCTTCGTAGGTCAACATCCGTCTCATCTGCCTGCGCGTCATCCCCACGCTCTCCAGCACCGCAAATTCATTGCGGCGGGTGACCACACCGGTTAGCACGCTGTTGATATAATTGACGATACCGATCAGCGCGATCACCAAGCTAAGGCCGTAGCCGATGGTCTGGAAAATACGGATAAAGCCGCCCAGTTCGTCCCGGTAATCCTGCCGCGTCTTGACCAGCAGGCCTTCTTTGGAGTCCGTGAGGGCGACCGCTGTCTGTTTTACCTGATCCAAGCTGTCAGAATCGGCATCCACTGTCACAGAGAGCAGGTGGGGCGCGGATTTAGCCGAAGCCGCGGCCTGTTTCAACTCCGAAGCCGGGAAAAAGGCATTGTAGCCGTTTGCGGAAAACGCTTGGGTTGTTCCCGCATACATCGCATCGTATTTCAGCACCGCCATCACTTCGTAGGTCCGGTTCAGTCCGGGATATGTAATTTTGTCCCCCGGATGATAATAAGTGATCTCATTGTCTTCACCCAGCAGCGTATAAGTCAGCAAAACGTATCCGCCCGATTCAAATTTTTCCCGGTCAAACTGGCCTTCCGCCACATCCTTCTCAAGCAAATCGTACCAGCCGGGATCTACGCCGTACATATTGACGTGAACTCCGGGTTCCCTTCCGGCCTGCCCCTTCAGTGTTGTCACCAGCCATGGGTCGGGTTCGGGAACATTGACGAGCCGCTCCAGCACGCCGCGAATCTGCTGGTCCAGCGGATAATATTCGGGTTTGTAGTACACCCGATCCGTTCGAGTCACGCCGGCGGTTTCATGCAGCGTCCGGTAGGCATCCTCCGATAACCCCCCCGCATCATCGGGATAATTTCCCGGATGCCGTACCGTATCGTCGGTTACCATCAGATCTCCCGTAATAAAGGTGCTAAGGTATTTGTTCACATCCAGGGAAGAAATAACCGTAAAAATAATGCTGAACAGCACGATACTCAGCGACAGCGAAGCCAGCATAAGCGCAAGCTTTTTCCGGCTGCGGAACAGATTTGAAAAAGCCATCGCAGGCAGCGCCGCGCCCCGTTTCGAGCGTTTGGTCTTCCGGCGTCCCCCGCCTTCGGACACGCCCGCGTATTTCACCGCTTCCACTGGAGCGACACGGGCGGCTATCCGGCCGGGCTTGCCCGCGGCAATGGCCACGGTCAAGAAGGAGAAAAGCGCAGCACCGCCGAACAGATACGGGCTTGCCGAATACGAGAGCTTCATCGATCCGTCGCCAATGGAAGCCGCAAGCGGAGTAATCCAGCGGCCTACCCCGTATCCCGCAGCCAGGCCAAACGGGAGGGAGCACGCGTACAGCAGCAGAGCTTGCATGCTAATAATCCGGCGCAGCTGCTTGGGTGTCGTCCCGACCGTCTTCAATAAGCCGTAGAATTTCACGTCCCGTACAACCGAGATATAAAAAATGTTGTAGATCAGGAAATACCCGCTGAGCATAATGATCAGAACAACCCCGGCGTACGGGACATAATTCATCCAGTTCTCCTCCAGCGAGACGGAGGAGTAGGCCCAGTTCACGCCAATCGGCGTGTCAACGCCCGTATCCGCCAGTACCTGCTTCAGCTTCTGCTCGATGTTGAAGGAGTTGTTGAACATGACGGACAGCTCGGTCGTGTTGATATTCGTGTCTGCACCTTCGGATGCCGGAGGAACATAGCCGGCAAAAAAATCATCGGTATAACGTTTCGACACGAAGGCCAGCCCCGCCATGGCCAGATGTTTGTCGGCTTCATAATAGCCGGACAGCACGAATTCTTCGGTTACTGTTCGGTCCCCGGCGCGAATGGTTAGCTTTACTGGTTCGCCCAGCCGGGGCAGTGTTCCAAGTTTGTTCAGCACCCATGTGTTTAACGCCACCTCGTTTTTAGCCTCCGGCAGCCCGCCTTCGATAAAATCGATAAACCCGTGTTTGGCGTAAGCTTCATCCACACGTTTTACCTCGACCGAGCTGCCGGCGAGCTCCTCATTCACGAGATCGCCGACATTCAGCGAAATGGCGTATTCCCGGATCGAAGGATGCTTCCGCAGCTTTTCCACCTCATCCGGCTGCAGATATTTGAAACCGCCGTGCATATCGGTGCCTACGGTGCGCATCTGGGTATATTGCATTGACTGGTTAAGATTAAAGGCCATGCTGAATACGGCGGTAATCAATAGGGTGGTCAGCAAAATGGCAATAACCGCGGTAACGTTGCGCAGCGGATTGCTTTTCAGACTGCGCAGTGCCAGCCGCCTTACCGCCTTGCGGTTTGGTGTGGCGATCATACCGGCAGCCCTCCGCGATCCGGACCTGCGGAGGCAATTCGTCCGTCCTCAATCCGGATAATGCGGTCTGCCGTTTGGGCGATTTGTTCATTATGGGTAATCATGACAATGGTCTGGTTGAACCGGTCGCTAAGCTGCTTCATCAGAATAAGTACTTCCTGGCTCGTCCGGCTGTCCAGATTGCCAGTCGGCTCATCCGCCAGGATGATGGATGGTTTAGTAGCAAGCGCTCTGGCGATGGCGACCCGCTGCTGCTGTCCGCCTGACAGATTGGCAGGCAGATTTTTCAGCTTTTCCTGCAGTCCAAGCGTCCGGACCACCTTATCCAGATACGGTTCGTCGATGGTCCCGCCGTCCAGCTCAATCGGCAAAACAATGTTCTCGTACACGTTCAGAATCGGAACAAGATTATAGCTCTGAAAAATGAATCCGACCGACCGCCGGCGGAAGATGGTCAGCTTGTCGTCGTTCATTGCAAAAATATCGTTGCCGTCCACGTACACTTTGCCTTCCGTCGGCCGGTCGAGCCCGCCGAGCATATGCAGCAGTGTGCTTTTGCCGCTGCCGCTGGTCCCGACAATTGCCACGAACTCGCCTTGTTCCATAGACAGAGACACCCCGTCCAGCGCGTTGACCGCTTGTTCGCCTTTTCCGTAGGTTTTCCTAACGTTCTCCATTTGCAGTATGGACATGTTCCATTCCCTCCATTGACGCTCTTTGGCGTATCGCCATCCTTTATAAGCGATCCTTGGTCTGCCTTCCGTCCATTCTTAGATGGGCTTCCGGCCTCTTCCAAAGTATCAAAGGAATCTGACAGGAGCGTGTCCGGAATCTGTCGTTTCAGTCACATTTCGCGCCTTGGCAAAAATAAAGAGAACCTGGAGCCGCGTCCCACAGCCGACGCCGCTTGAATATGTCCGCCCTGGATCGTTATGATTTCCCGCGCCAGATACAGGCCGATGCCCACTCCCGGCAGGTCGCGGACGTTCCGACCCCGGTAAAAACGCTGGAATATCGAATGGATTTCGTCTTCCGGAATTCCCGGTCCGTTATCTTCGACTTCCAGCCGGACAAACATCTCGTTGCTTTCGGCTGCCAGGCGGATGGAGCCGCCATCCGGGGTGTATTTGACCGCGTTGTCCAGCAGGTTAAGCAGCGCTTCGCTTGTCCATTTCGGGTCATGGACGGCTGTAATGCCGGAATCGCAAGTAACGTGGACCTTGATGTTTTTGTTTTCTGCCTGGCCGTATATGGAAGCGAGGACGGGGGTAATGGTATCGATCAGACGTTTGTCCGCCATGTTCAATGAAATCAATCCACTTTCCAGCCTTGACAGTTTTACAAGCGTCTGAATAAGCCATTCCAGCTTCATGGATTCCTCTCTGAGCTGATGCAGCAGGTTGTTTGCCTCCGGGTCCAGTCCGGGCGTCTCCGCCAAAAGCTGGCCATACAGCACCACATTGGACAAAGGGGTTTTGGTCTGATGCGAAATATCGGAGATTAGGCTTTTTATTGTATTTTTTTCGAGTTCCATACTCCGTTCCTGGGCTTTGGCGATCCCGATATACCGTCTTAGCTTATGCTCCAGGGAGGAGAGTGCGGTCTCTTCATAAGCAAACATCGGTTCATTCCCGCGGATTGCGGTTTCGACCATCTCGTCCGTCCGGGCCAGCATGGCGCGGGTATCCCGTTCCGCCAGCTTGCGCCAGGCGACCCCGGCAAAAAGCAGCCCGGCAAGGAGCAGCACCGACAGCCCGATCAGCTTCGACGTCCAGCCGTACAGGTAGATGACGGCACAGGCATACAGCAGGATGCAGAGGATGGCAGCGGAAACAACGGCAACCTTGGCTAGCTGCGGCGTTCTTTTTCTAAAAGAGGAGGGACGCGCCGGCCGCTGCGGGTTGTCCATCATAATTTTCCCTCCGGCCACATGTAGCCAAGTCCGTATACCGTTTTGATATAAACGGGCTGAGAGGGGTCCTCCTCCAGCTTGGACCGCAGCCGTTTGACGGCTACGCTGAGCGCATTTTCATCCACAAAATCGGCGTCGACACTCCAGATGCCTTCCATTAGCTGCTCCCGCGTCAGGATACTGCCGGTGTGAGAGGTCAGCATTCGCAGCAGCTTCTGCTCGGTTTTGCTGAGATTCAGCGGTTCGCCAGCTTTGGCAAACTCCATTTTGGCAAAATCGAAGCGAAATAGCCCGTATTCCAGCAGGTCTCCGCTCCGGCCTTCCGACCGCCGCAGCACTGCCAGCACTCTTGCCCGCAGCACCATCAGACTAAACGGCTTGGTGATGTAGTCGTCACCGCCAAGCTCCAGCCCTGCGACAATATCCGTTTCCATATCGTTTGCCGTCAAAAAGACAACGGGCACCCGGTTGTTGGCACGGCGGAGCTGTTCGCAGTAATCTAGTCCGCTGCCGTCGGGCAGGTTGATGTCGAGGATAATCAGATCGATCCGGCGCCGCGCCGCGATTGACCGGGCGTCCGCCAGCGTGTAGGCCTGTTCTATCCGGAGCCCGCTCTGGGCCAGCGCAAGTGCGATGCCTTTGTTCAGGCTGCGGTCGTCCTCGACGATAAGCAGTGTTTTGTCCATCCTGCAGCTTCTCCTTCTATAGAATTCGACAGGTTCATTATACACGTCCGCAAGCAAGCGGACAGCGTATTATCGCAGGGCGGGCACTGGTCTGGCATCGTCTGGCATCGTCAGGGCTGGACCACGCGTCCGGCATCGCAGCGTGGGAGTGAAAGGCTATCCTTTACTGCCGGAAAGGGCTGTCCTTCCCCCGTTAAATGAAGCGTTAGGGGTGGGGTAGCCGCATCTATTCCGGCAAGCGGGTATATCCCCGCTGCTTCCGCCAGGGCCAGTGCCGTCCCGGGTCGCAGTACCGCCCCGTCTAAGGTCCAGTTCCAAAAACCGTCCCCGGTCCGTTTTGAAGAATCGCCAGGGAGTCTACAATAAGGACATAAGCAAGACGAAGACGAAAGGCGGTGAGAAATCATGCAACGAAATAAAGGAAACGGACTGGCCATTGTTCTGATCGGTCTCGGCGCGCTGATGCTGCTGGGTATGCTGGCTCCCCTGGTTCACGGGTTGTTCCGCATGTTGTTCCCGGTTCTGCTGATCGCTCTCGGTTACTACGCGGTTAAGAGCGGACGCAAGTTTATCGGTTGGGCGGTTATGTTTGTCGGCGTTATGTCGCTGATCGCCAAGCTATCCTGGCTGATCGGACCGCTGCTCGGTCTGGGTCTGGTGGTCATCGGAATCTCGGTGCTCAAAGGCGGCGGCAGACGCAGTACTTACTGATTGCGCCTTTACTACTTAAATAGGACACATAACCGGTTGAAATAAACGGTAAGGAGGGAGCAGGTTAACATGAGTGTTTTTCGCCGAATGCGCGACATTACGATCGCGAATTTGAACGAACGTCTGGAACAAAGTCAGGACCCGGTCAAGCTGATCGACCAGTTCCTGTACTCGACCCGCGAGGATATCAGCGAGGCAGAGAAATTGTATCAGCAGTACGCATCCCATACGAGACAACTGCAGCAGCAGGTGGATCAGGCGGCAAACATGCGCAACAAGCGTGAAGAACAGGCGATGCTCGCGTTGAAAGCTGGTGAAGAGCATCTGGCCAAGCTAGCGCTGCAAGAAAAAATTATCCACGAGGAGAAGCTGGAGCAGTACAGCGGACTGCTGGAACAGAGCCGGCAATCGCTGCTCGAACTCGAACAGCAGCTCGGGGAACTCAAGATGGAGTATCAGACGGTTTACAACAAACGTCAATACTACTCGGCCCGGATGGAAACGCTCCGCCTCCAGCAGCGGCTGAACCAGCGGGCGGCGGCTTTTGGAGGACAGGACGTGCCGAAGATGTTCGGACGGCTTGAAGATCAGATGAGCGATTGGGAGCTTGAAGCCAAAAGCCTGCGCGATCTGCGCCAGATGGGCCGCGAGAGCATGGGAGCGGCCGGCGAATCGGTAGGCTCCATGCTCGAAAGGGAAATGGCCCGGCTGAGAGAGAAGCTGGACAAAGGCGGAAAGGAGTAATGGCATGACCCGAATGTATCGTTCCACACGCGACAGAGTAATGACCGGCCTAGCCGGCGGCCTGGCCGAGAATTTAGGCATGGACTCCACACTGCTGCGGATTCTGCTGCTGGTTGCGATTCCTTTTACAGGCGGCCTTGTCATCCCGATTTATTTTGTAGTCGCGATGGTTGTTCCTAAGGAACGCGGTCCATATCACCCGCCATTCGGACAGCACGGCGGTCACGAAGGACCTTACGGCGGCGGCCCCTACGGGGGACCTTACGGCAGACCTCCGCAAGGACACGGCCCGTATGAGAACGGTCCTTACGGACAAGGAACACCGAATTACGGACCGAGACCCGAACAGCCTGGATACGGCAAATCGAATGCTTTTGGATCCCAGGATTCCGGACTGGATGCCATGATGAAAGATATTGAATTTAAAGCGCTCAAAAAAGAAGTTGAAGAACTGAAAGCCAAACTTGCCAAACACGAGAAGGGAGAAGTGTAAAACATGGGAGTATTTAAAAGAATTAAGGATATGACGAAAGCATCGGTAAATGATCTGTTGGATAAGGTGGAAGACCCGATTGTAATGCTCAACCAGTATCTGCGCGATATGGAGGCTGAGATTCATGATGCCGAAGTAACCGTAGCGAAGCAAATGGCTAATGAACGCCGCATGAAGCAGCGTGTAGACGAAGCTGTGAAAATGGGTGCCCAACGCGAAGCCCAAGCTGAACTGGCCCTGAGAAACGGCCAAGAGGAAGTAGCCCGCAAACTGCTGGAAGAGAAAATCTACTTCGACCAAAAGCAGTCCGAATACGCCAACCTGCACGCAGAAGCCGAAGTACATGCGAAAGAGCTGGTGCAACAGCTGCATGACATGAAAGACGAATTCTACAAGCTGCGCAACAAGCGCAACGAGCTGGTATCCCGCGCTCAAATGGCTAAAGCCAAAAAGCAAATGGCGCAAATCAGCAGCGTGCATTCCATCGAAAGCGGCAGCGCGTCGCTCGGATTCCACCGGATGGAAGAAAAAATCATGCAGCTGGAAGCGGAAGCCGACGTACTGCGCGCTCCGTACCGCCCGACAGGCGCTTCCTACACCAGCCCGATTGATGCCGAAAAGCAGCTGAAGGTGGAAGAACAGCTCAGCGCTCTGAAAAACAAGCTGGGTGGAGCAAAATCCGCACCAACGCTCGACAAAAAACAAGACTAGTCCTGTTCCCGCCGGTGATGCGGTGCAGTAACGAAATGCCTGTTCCCGAACCGCAGGGGATATGATATGCTGAACTAGGAAAAAGCCATACGGTGTGGACTCCATACCGGCATGGCTTTTCCGGCGGTTTACCGGCCGTTTGAATAGACTAACAAGGAGGTGCGGCATGGATAAGCGGAACCGGATGATCGCACTCGGCCTGATCGGGCTGGGGCTGGTCATGATATTTGGCAGATGGATCGGCTTTGTCACGTTTGTCGCCCTTCTGTTTTTGCTGGCCGGCATTTACCGGACGACCAAAGGAAATGTAAAACAGGGGTATACGCTGCTTGGCATCGGCGCTGTGCTGCTGCTGCTGGATCACCTAGTGCTGGTGCTTGGGATCTGTCTCGTCTCGCTGGGTCTTTTTTTCGCCAAGTCGAAGAAGCTGCAGAAGAACAACCGGTTTATGCAAAAGCAGAATTTCATGTCCGGCTTTGACTGGGACCGGTCGCCGTGGGTGCTGTACAATATGAGCGCCTGGCATGTACTCGGGGAAGCGGATTTGGATCTGTCGCTGGCGATGCCTGAGCAGAAGGACTCGGTCATGCTGTTCCAAGGTATTTTTGGCGATATGGATATCAGTCTGCCCGAGGATTACGGCGTGGAGATTGAAGCATTTGTGCTGTTTGGCTCAATCGAATTTGGCAGCCAGCGCGACACGGGGATGATGAACCGGCTGAACTGGCGGTCGGCGAATTATGAGACCAGCGAATATAAAGTAAAGTTCGTTATTTCTTATTTGATGGGCGATTTGGATGTGCGGCTGACATGATTCCAAGTGGAGTAAAGGAAGGGAGGGCCCCGGATGGGTTCCGATAAAAAAGCCAACATGGTGTCGCGCAGCATGGGTGAAGGGGCGCTCCTGTCCTTTGTCATGCTGCTGGCGATCCTGTACACTCTATATACATACGGATATTTGGAGCCGTTCGATAACTGGCGGATTGGCGTCCGGACGGTAGCCACGCTTATTTTGCTGCCGCTTGGCCTTGGCCTCGGCTTCGGGTTCTACCAGAGCTTCCGGGTTAAACGCAGGCTGGAGCGTTTGCGGGAGACCCTGCTGCTGTGGGAAAAAGGCAATCTTACGCTGACGATGCCCAACCTCGGTGAGGACGAGCTTGGCAGACTGGGCGAGCAGCTTGCGCGGATCAGCGGGAAGTGGGAAAATCAAGTCACGACGCTGCAGCGTCTGTCCTCTCATAACGCCCAGCTGGCCGAGCAGGCCCGGGTGACGGCGATCGTCGAGGAGCGGCAGCGGCTGGCCCGCGAGCTGCACGACGCCGTCTCCCAGCAGCTGTTCGCCATTTCGATGACGGCGACGGCGGTCGGGCGTACGCTGGAGAAGGATTTTGACAAAGCCCAACGTCAGATTGCGTTGATTGAAGAGATGGCGGCGGTGGCCCAGTCGGAGATGCGGGCGCTTTTGCTGCATTTAAGACCCGTTTATCTGGACGGCAAGGGATTGGAGCAGGGACTGAGCGAGCTGATTAAAGAGCTGAAGGTTAAGGTTCCGATTGAAATTGTGTTTGAAATGGACCCGGATGTGCATTTGCTGAAGGGTGTAGAAAATCATTTGTTCCGGATTGTGCAGGAATCGATTTCGAATACCCTGCGGCATGCCAAGGCGGAGCGGATGGAAATCCGGGTTCACCGGCGCGGCGACACGGTGCGGATGACGCTGCGGGACGACGGGGTGGGATTTGAGCTGGACGACACGAAGCAGGCCTCTTACGGACTTTCGAATATGCAGGAGCGTATCGACGAGATCGGGGGTTCGATCCAGTTTATCACTGCGCCGGGTAAAGGGACGAGAATCGAGATTACAATCCCCGTAGTGGAAGAGAAGTAGACGGCTGCCGTTCGCCCGCCTTACTCTCCTTGCCTTCAGCGGGCGTGGACTTTAAGGCGGCAAACCTAGGGGCGGGGGATGCCGGCCATCAAGGCGTTTTAACGCCGGGCTTGTTTTTTCGGCGGTCTGCCGGAAGCACGGGCCGGGCAGTAAAGGGCCAGTTTTTTTCGATAGGAATCATAGAAACGGGAGGAAGACAATAGATGAGCATGGAAATGGAAACGGAATCACCGATCAAAGTGCTGCTTGTCGATGACCATGAGATGGTGCGCATCGGTCTCGCCGCCGTTCTGGGGACCGAAGACGGGATTGAAGTGGTCGGGGAAGCCGGGAGCGGGGAGGAAGGCATCCGGCTGGCGAACGAATATAAACCCGATGTCGTCCTGATGGACCTGGTGATGGAAGGGATGGACGGGATCGAGACGACCCGGCAGCTGTTGAAGCTGCACCCGGACTGCAAGGTGATTGTGCTGACGAGTTATCTGGATGATGAAAAAATGTATCCGGTTATCGAAGCGGGCGCGTTCAGCTACCTGCTGAAGACGTCCCGGGCCGGCGAGGTGGCGGCTGCGATCCGGGCCGCGGCGCGCGGACAATCGGTGCTGGTCTCGCAGGTCGCCTCCAAAATGATGAACCGGCTGCGCGGCGACGCCAATGCGGAGGCCCCGGCGCACAAGGAGCTGACCGAACGCGAAATGGATGTGCTGCGTCTGCTCGCCCAAGGCAAGTCGAATCAGGATATCGCCGACCAGCTGATTATCGGGATCAAAACCGTAAAATTTCACGTCACCAACATCCTTGCCAAGCTTGGCGTTGAAGACCGCACTCAGGCGGCGATTTATGCGTATAAGAATGGTTTGGCGGAGTAGGCAAGAGGTGCCTGCGGTACTGTGATTGTTTCAGGTTTCAGGTGCAGCCTGCTGGTAAGCCCGGACGGCATCCCTGAGAGGATAATGTAATTTTACATGGAGATAGGCATGCAGCCCGCGCAAGCGGGTTTTTTGTTGCGCGGATTTCCCGGTGCATCTGAAGATAGGCTGCGGTTTAAGCTGAGGTTGATCGGGGCTTGATCCTCCATGTTGAATAGACTCTCCCGAATCTGGATATGCTGGTTGATAGATTAGTAGAACCGATTCGGGAGGAAAAACACAATGACACGTACACGGGGAAGCCAAAAAAGACATTTGCTTAATCACCTGCTGATTCTGCTGGCGGTCTGCTGCATGACCGGACTGCTGGCAGGGTTCCGCTTCGGGCAGGAGCAGCCCGCAAGCGAAGGTGAATCTGCCCGGGAGGAACTCGAACGCCTGCCGCAACTGATAGCGATGGCGCGTGAGGCTAGTGCTCCTGCTTCCCCGCTGCGGGTCGTGCTCAAGTGGCAGGGCGAAGTCGCCGCCGGGGACATGACAGCCGAGGAAGCGGCTGTAGCTGCCGGAAAGCTTGCCCGGCAGCTCGGCTTGAGCGAGCCGGTACGTACGGAAGAGCAGGGGAACGTTGTGTATCGGGCCGCTTCCGTTTCCTCCTCGGCCCAGAAGGCGCCGCTGGACATCGCAACGCCTGAACCTTCCTTGTCGCACTCCCTGTTTTGGGTGGAGTATGGCAAAGGCGGCAGTTATGTGGTCGTTACGCTTGAAACAGCTGACGCACGTGACGCCGAGGTACTGCGCGCTCAGGCGCAGACTGCGGGTGACGCGCTGGCGGCACATGGCGTCGCCGCAAAGTGGAACGTCTCGCTCCAAAGCAAGGCCGGGCAGCAGGGGACGCCGGGCGCTTCATTGAAAGCAGCGGAGAACATCTTGTCCGGCTCACTGAACGGACTGCACGCCGAAGAAAGCTACACCGACGACGCCACCGCCTGCCGCTCTTATTCCGTTCCCGGCATCCGGAACGTGCTTCGGAGCGGGAGCCGCGACCTGGCGGTTCAAGCGGCTGTACATTATGACGGCTTTCGCGGGGAAAACCGGGTGACGCTGGGGTTTCCTATGATCACTGTGGAATATTGATAGCTTCCCGTCCCGGCCATCGGCCGGGATGTTTTTTTATAAGGCGGGGTGATGGTGGATTATAAGAAGCAGCGTCTAGTGAAAACGGACAGGTAGAAGCAGCGCTGAGCCACATTTAGATGAAGTAATAACGGACAGGCGAAAGGCTGACAGTACATAAATCCTCCTGTTAAAAGACGCCGGATAACGTGGTACAATCAGACAAAAGACTTGGGAAATAATAGAGGTGGGTTACCCGCCGCCGGTATTGAAGAACAGGAGAGATGCGATGAAACGAACAGTCATTACGGACCCAACCGATCCGCTGCAGTTTAACCTTGATTATATCGCCGGCTGCTTGGAGCGGGCAGGCTGTCTTAACCAGGGCAGCCGTCCTGCCGATTATCGTCTGGAACGGCTTGGTGCGGATCATTCGACGGGATACAGGGTTTATTTGTCCTATGAAGGTTCCGGCGGCGATGCTCCGCGAAGTTTGTTTCTCAAGCTGTGCAGCCGGGGCACGTTTGGACGTTCTGAGGTTGACTATTACACCAAAGATTACGCAGGGAAAAGCGGAGTTCCGATCCCGAAATGTTACGATGCATGCTACGAAAATAAGAGCTACCACCTTTTGCTGGAGGATTTGACGGACACCCACCGGAACAATTGGGAAACCGAGCCGACACTGGCTTACGGCAATGCGGCGGCAAGGGCTCTGGCGAGGCTGCACAGCTATGGCTGGGGTATGGACAGCATCCGAAATGCGGGATATGAAGTTGTTGATGAAACGCAGCTGGAGCAGTATTTGGCGGAAGTGCGCAAAGGCTATGAGCCATTGCTTGAGGCATTGTTAGAGGCGGCGATTGAAGGGGATAACGGCCTTTCCAGCAGGGGCATCGTATCCGATGTGTTCACTCGGCATCCGAAGGCGATGAAAAAACGTCTGACATCAGGCGGTCCGTTCACTTTGGTCCATGGAGACACCAACCCCGGTAACATTTTATCGCGAAAAGACGGGCGGGTGGAGGGCGTTTATTTTATCGACCGGCAGCCGTTTGACTGGTCACTGCAAACCTGGGTGGGACCCAGCGATTTGTCTTATATGATGGTGTTGTGGTGGGAACCGGAGCGCCGCCGCGCCTTGGAGCTTGATGTGCTGCAGGCCTATCACGATTCTTTGCGTGAATTTGGCATCCAGGACTACACCTGGGATATGACGCTGTTGGACTACCGGTTGTCGGCTTTGCAGTGCTTTTACGTAGCAGCATCGTGGTGTGTGGTCCCTGAGGAGCGATCGAACATGCACTGGTTATGGACGTCGCAGCTGGAACGGGCCTGCGCGTTTTATCAGGATTGGAGCTGCGAGGAGAAGCTCTGATTTGCGTTTCACCCAGAGGATGGCCTGATACCAGCAGAAGAATGATCGGGGAAGTCCGGCAGGAGAATCGAGGAGATCGGCAAGAGGGTCGGAGAAGAATTGGCAGGAGGGGCATTAGGATTAGACACGGACATTTTGGCAAACCCTAGGTATAAGCGGCAGTTTGAAAACTGATAAGAAACATTAATTGAAACTTACGAAATTCCGATGTAAACTGTCAGGAATGTGATAGCATCCTTTCAATGAATGTGATAAAATGACATCACGTCGTCATATCCATTTGGGATGATATCCGGCGATGAGAATCAATTTCAATTAAACTATATTACATAGAGAAAGATGAGGAGCCATGGCTGATAATCAAACTGTTGAAGCACTGCAGACACCAGGTGCAGTATTTTTTATATTTGGGGCAACCGGCGATCTGGCCCGGCGTAAGCTGTTCCCGGCGATCTACAGCTTGTACCGGGAAGGCAAGCTCGCGCAGGACTTTGCGGTAATCGGCGTGGCACGCCGTCCGCGGACGCAGGATGAATTCCGCAGCGATGTCGCGAATTCGATCAACGAGTTCTGCCGCTATAAGTCGGGGGACCCGGGGGAATGGAATGAATTCGTGCAGCATTTTGAATACAAATCGCTGGACATTAACGACATCGACGGCTTCCGCGAGCTGCGGGCCCAAACGGAAGCGCTGGAAGGCAAATTCGGCATTCCGGGCAACCGCATCTTTTACCTGGCGCTGGCTCCCGAGCTGTTCGGCAGCGTCTCCTTTAACCTGAAGGCCGGCGGCATGCTGGATGGCGAAGGCTGGAACCGCCTCGTCATCGAGAAGCCGTTTGGATATGATCTGGAATCGGCTCAAGAGCTGAACGAGCAGATCCGCCAAGTATTTAAAGAAGAAGAAATTTACCGCATCGACCACTACCTTGGCAAAGAAATGGTGCAGAACATTGAAGTGATCCGGTTCGCAAACGCCTTTTTTGAGCCGCTGTGGAACAAGCAGCATATCGCCAATATCCAGATCACGCTCGGCGAAACTGTTGGCGTTGAAGAACGCGGCGGATATTATGATCATGCCGGCGCGCTGCGCGATATGGGCCAAAACCATATGCTGCAGCTGCTGACGATGATTGCGATGGAGCCGCCAAGCCGTCTGCTTGCCGAAGACATCCGCGACGAGAAGGTGAAGGTGCTTCGTTCTCTCCGTCCGTACGCTTCGCCGGACGAAGTCCGCAGCAATGTCGTGCGCGGCCAATATACGCAAGGCCTGTACAAAGGCAAGTCGCTCCCGGCTTACCGGCAGGAAGATAAGGTCGATCCGGAGTCGAATACCGAAACGTATTTTGCCGCCCGGGTATTTGTCGATAACTTCCGCTGGGCCGGCGTGCCGTTCTACATCCGGACAGGCAAGCGCCTGCCGGTGAAGACAACCGAAGTGGTTGTTGAGTTTAAGCGGATGCCAACGAACGTATACCTTGGACAAAAACACAACCTGGAGCCCAACCTGCTTGTTATCCGGGTCAACCCGATGGAAGGCATCTACGTGAAGATCAACGCGAAGAAGCCGGGATCGGAGTCCGAAATCCAGCCGCTGGCAATGGATTTTTGCCAGAGCTGCCTGGTCGGCATCAACTCCCCGGAAGCGTACGAGCGTCTGCTGCATGATGCGGCGCGCGGCGACTCGACGTATTTTACCCGGTGGGATGAAGTATCCTCGGCTTGGTCGTTTGTTGACCGCATCGCCAAGGCTTGGAAAGAAGATACAACTGATTTGGCGTCCTACCCGGCCGGAACTTGGGGCCCGGCGGAAGCCGACGCGCTGCTTGAACAAGACGGCTTCCACTGGTGGCCGGTGAACGGGCAGGAAGAAGATAACGTGGTATGGCACGTAAATAACGGCTGAGCTGTTTTGCAGCCAAACTGCAGGGTTCCCGTCAAATAAATGGATTCGTTTCCGGCTTCCTGCTTGCTGGCTTCTGCCTGGAGTGGGGAGAGCGGCAGCCAAGACAATAGAATACAACAGCTTGCGATCATCCTCATACGGCTGCCGTATGGGGATGATTTGCGCACACTGGCTTTTTGCAGGATTGCCGGATGCAAGTGGATAACGTGTGATTTTGGGAAGAAAACGGTCTCTTGAGTACGCTCTGTTTGTGGTACAATGGTATACATGACTTTAGTGACGAAGGGATATGTGTAATGAGTAAAACACTCGAGAATCTGCAGCAGGAAGTGGACAAACGGCGGACGTTCGCCATCATCTCCCACCCGGACGCAGGGAAAACGACACTGACGGAGAAGCTGCTGCTGTTCGGCGGGGCCATTCGTCTGGCGGGAACCGTCAAGGCCCGCAAAGCCAACAAGCATGCCACAAGTGACTGGATGGAGATCGAGAAGCAGCGGGGGATCTCCGTTACTTCTTCCGTCATGCAGTTTGACTATAACGGACACCGGGTCAATATTTTGGATACGCCGGGTCACCAGGACTTCAGTGAAGACACGTACCGGACGCTGACTGCTGCCGACAGCGCGGTCATGCTGATTGACGTGGCAAAAGGCGTCGAGGCCCAGACGATCAAGCTGTTCCAGGTGTGCGCGAAGCGGGGCATCCCGATTTTTACGTTTATTAACAAGCTGGACCGCGAGGGCCGCAGCCCGTTTGAGCTGATGGAAGAGCTGGAGCAGGTACTGGGCATCCGCTCGGTTCCGATGAACTGGCCGATTGGCATGGGCCGCGAGCTGTGCGGCGTCTATGACCGCATGAAAAACCAGGTGGAGCTGTTCCAGGGCGACGACCATTCTGTGATTAAGGTGCAGAAGGTGGAAGACTACAACGACGGCATCATCCGCGAGATGGCCGGGGAATACCTGCATGACCAGCTGTGCCAGGACCTGGAGCTGCTTGACGTGGCAGGCGACCCGTTTGATTATGAAAAAGTACTGCGCGGCGAGCTGACCCCTGTATTTTTCGGAAGTGCAATCAATAATTTCGGTGTGCAGACATTCCTGGACAACTTCCTGCAGCTGGCGCCGAAGCCGGAGCCCCGCCGGGCCAACACGGGTATAGTGGAGCCGACAAACGAAAAGTTCACCGGTTATGTATTCAAAATTCAAGCGAATATGAACCCCGCCCACCGGGACCGGATCGCATTCCTGCGGATCGTTTCGGGCAAGTTCCAGCGGGGAATGAGCGTAAAGCATGTCCGCGCGGGCAAAGACATCAAACTGTCCCAGCCGCAGCAGTTCCTGGCCCAGGACCGCGACATCGTCGAGGAGGCGTATCCCGGCGATATTATCGGTCTGTTCGACCCCGGTATTTTCCGGATCGGCGACTCGCTGAGCCAGGCAGGGGATTTGCAGTTTGATGAGCTGCCGACGTTTTCGCCGGAGATTTTTTCCAAGGTGACCGTCAAAAATGCGCTGAAATCGAAGCAGTTCCAAAAAGGCATCGACCAGCTGACCGAAGAAGGCATGATTCAGGTGTTCCGTACCGTCAGCTTTGACGACATTATTTTGGGCGTGGTCGGGCAGCTGCAGTTCGAGGTGTTTGAATACCGCATGAAAGGCGAATACGGCGTGGATGTGCAGCTGCAGCGTATGCCGTTCCAGTTCGCCCGCTGGCTGATCGATGAGAAGCCCGACACGTCCAAATTCCGCATCAACTCGACGCTGGTGACGGACAAGAAGGGCAACTATGTTGTGCTGTTTGAGAACGAATACGCCATGCGGACCGCGATGGAAAAAAATCCGAACGCCAAGTTCCTGGAGACTGCGCCTTAAGCGGTAAAGTAATCCTGGCAGAGTAACTAAAGCAACACAACAAACCTCCGCCGTCATCCGTTATCCGGATGGCTGGACGGAGGTTTGTGTTTTTGTCAGGGGAGAGCAGGCTTACTGCTCCGACGTGAGTGAACCGGGGCGGATGCCCTGCAGGTGCTTATGCAGCACAGTAACAAGTTCTTCTTGTCCGGACGGATCGGTGTCCTTCCAGATCATTTCGAAGACCGTCCCGAGTCCGGGTAATGCGGTTTCCGGTCCGTCGATTGAGCCTTCGATCATGTCCCGGAGTCCGGCTTCATCCTGGCCGTGGATTTTGTGGATCACGGCTTGGCGGAGATTCAGCGTAATCGGCATGGATTCCTCCTGTATTATCGGGGTGCTGCCGGGCCGGTGCCCGGAAGGAACGCCTGTCCGGCAGCAGCCCGGTGATGGGGCTTGCCGGTAGGTTCCCCCAAATGAGCCGAAACATACAAGTTTCCGGCAGGTTGTGCTATACTAAAGGGCATGTTGACCCTATTGCACAAAGCGTTGTTCCATGAAGCCGCAGGTGCGGTATCCGGTGAATGAGGGGAACAGAACGGAACGAACAGACCGGTTCTAGGTTCTATTCGATTGGATGCCGGCCAGCTGAGACTGGCTTTTTGTGGGATTGGGGTTGGAACTCGTGCGGGGAGGTACGTTGTGGTATGGCCAAAAAACAATACGCCATCATTGGCATGGGCCGTTTTGGCTCCAGCGTTGCCAAAGCGCTGTCTGGCATGGGCTTTGAAGTGCTGGCGATAGACAGCAATGAGCAGCGGATCCAGGATATCTCGTCCATCGTGACCCATGCGGTATCCGCGGATTCTACGGACGAAGATGCGCTTCGGGCCCTGGGAATTCGTAATTTTGATGTGGTTGTTGTGGCGATCGGGGAAGATATTCAGTCCAGCATTTTGACGACGCTGATTCTGAAGGATTTGGGCGTAGCGACAATTGTGGTAAAAGCAAAAAGCGAGCTGCATGGCAAAGTGCTCGCCAAAATCGGCGCCGACAAAGTCGTTTATCCCGAACGCGATATGGGGCTCCGGGTAGCCCACCATCTTACGTCGCCCAATATCATTGACTATATTGAATTGTCTCCCGATTACAGCATCGTCGATCTGCTCGTTCCCGATTCCATGGTCGGGCAGAATCTGAAGGAGCTGGATTTGCGGGCCCGTTTTGGCTGCAACGTTATGGCGATCCGCCAAGGGGACGACATGAACATTTCCCCGCATCCGGAGGACCGCCTGGTCGCCGGGGATGTTCTTGTGGTGGTAGGACGGAAGGACAACTTGACCAAGCTGGAATTGGCTTTTCAGTGACGGGAAAACCTAAACAGAAATAAGGACAAGGACCGCAGAAGCAGGGTTGCGGTCTTTGCTTTGATTAAGCGGAGGATGAGAGATGGAAATCGTGTCGACCCAGAACGCCCGGGTCAAGGAGTGGGCAAGCCTCCAGGAGAAAAAACACCGGGATAAAAGCGGCAAATACATTATTGAGGGCATTCATCTGGTCGAAGAAGCGCTGCGAGCCGAAGAAGAGGTCGAGGTACTGGCGTACGATATCGAACGCGGAATGCCTGCCGAGTTGAAAGACCTGCTTCAGGCAGTGCAGGGGATGGAAGTGATCGGCGTGTCGGCGGCGGTGATATCCAAATGCAGCGGCACACGGACGCCTCAGCCGGTATTTGCGGTGCTGCGCAAACGGGGCAGCGGGGCCGAAGCGCTGCTAGAGCGTCCGGACAGCCTGGTTGTCGTGCTGGACGGCGTGCAGGACCCGGGCAATGTCGGCACGATCATCCGCAGCGCGGACGCTGCGGGGGCGGACGGAGTCGTGCTTGGACACGGCTGCGCCGACCTGTATAACCCAAAAACGATCCGCTCTACGATGGGATCGATGTTCCATCTGCCAGTCGTCGAAGCCGACCTGGCCGAGCTGTTGTCCCGTGCGCGCCAGGCAGGTGTGCATCTGGTCAGTACGTCGCTGCAGGCGACGAACTCCTGTTATTCGTACGATTTTCGCGGCGGCCAGTGGCTGCTGATCGGCAGCGAAGGCGGCGGCATATCGCCCGAAGCGGCGGCGCTAGTCGACCGCAGCGTCATCATCCCGATGCGCGGCGGCGCAGAATCGCTAAACGCGGCGATGGCCGCGACGATTCTGCTGTTTGAGGCGATGCGGCAGCGGATGGGGTAAGTCCTGATCAGAGTTGTAATCCCTCTTGTCACTTCCATGTTACAAAGTAACGGCACGCCATGGGATGGCCGAGCCAGATTGCCGGGTAATGCGTTAATCAGCGAAGAGATGATGCAAGCAGATAAGGTCCAAGACAACATCACAGCAAAGCCCAAGCCGGAACAAGGCTTGGGCTTTAGATTGCAGACAAACTCCTTTGTTCCGGAACGGAACTCAGGAGTTTGTCTTGTTTTTTTCTTTTTACTCCCGGATCAAAACTTTCAACCCTGATGTCATTTTTTTCAACCTTAACCGGGCGGAAATTAATTATATAATCAATTCAAGGCAACAAGCTATAAACACTGGAAGGAGGACGCCGGCTAGGTCAACACTAATGACACGGGGGGAATAAAGATGGAGAAAAAAACTTCGGTACTAGCATTGTTTTTAGTACTCCTGATAGCGGTTACAGGGTGCGGCGGAGGGGCTGGTAATGCAGGATCGACAGAAGGGGCCAGCACATCCGAAAGCTCCAATTCATCCGGGAAATCGGGAGACGGAAAAATTGTAATCGGTTTCTCGCAGACGGTCATGAATCACCCGTTCCGGATTGCTAACGTAGACACGGCAAAGAAAGCAGCCGCTGATCTCGGGGTAGAGATTATTGTGACAGATGGACAAGGGGACGCCAGCAAGGAAATTGCCAACATCGAGAGCCTGATCGCCCGCAATGTCGATGCCCTTATCGTGAGCAGCCTGTCGGGAAACGCGATTTACCCCGCATACAAGGAAGCGGATAGAGCGGGCATCCCGCTGATTATCGCAGCCTCGGGCGTACCGGACGATGACAGCATTCCCTATACGACATTTGTTGCTTCGGATGAGGTGACGATGGGCCAGCAGGCGGCGAAGTACATTGCTGACAAGATGGGCCAAAAGGGCAATCTGGTTATCCTCAACGGTGTCGTCGAGTCGACCAACTCCCAGCTTCGTACGAAGGGATTTATGCCGGAGATTCAAAAGTATCCGGATATCAAGATCGTTGCAGAGCAATCCGGAGAATGGCTGCGGCTGCCGGCGATGCAGGTGATGACAAATATTTTGCAGGCCAACAGCAAGATTGACTTCGTCTTCGCTCAAAATGACGAGATGGCGCTCGGCGCGATTGAAGCCATTAAGAAAGCAAACCGGATGAGCGAGATCAAGGTAGTCAGCATGGACTCCCAGAAGGAAGCGCTGGAGAAGATCAAGAACACAGATGAGCTGATGATGTCCGTGAAAAATGAATGGAGCTTCGAGACGGCTGTGAAGCTGGCGGTCGATGCGGCGAACGGCAAAGAGATTCAGAAGAGAGTGATTCTGGACTCTCCTGTAATCGACAAGTCGAATGTCGATGATTTCTACGATCCGAATTCAACTTTTTAAAGGTCACCTATCCGCCAACACCAATATCCGCCAACACCAATCCAATTATAAATATAGGAGGAATTCATCATGGGTTTTGAAGACGCTTTGCAGGAAATTCCGGTAACCGAGTACAAGGAACGTTTGCAGAAGGCAAGAGTGAAAATGGAAGCGGAAGGCCTGGACGGGCTGCTGGTATATTCAGACTCATACCGGATGAGTAATGTCCGCTGGTTAGCCAACTATCGCGCATTTGACGGGGTATTCCCGTATCCGGCCATGGTGTTTATCCCGCTTGACGGCGAACCTACGCTGTTCGCGGAAGGCAGTCTGGTATCCTATGCCGCCGATGAGACCTGGTTCTCCGATGTAAGAGGCATCCGCCAGGAGCTCGGCAATGTGCTGAAGGATTTCCAGAAAGGCAGGAATTCCGCCAAAATCGGCCTCAGCGGCTCGAAATATTGCGCCCTTGAATTTTATGAGACGATCCGCGACAGTCTGAATCCAACCTCGGTGTTGCAGAAAACCAATATTATCGAGTATTTGAAATCGATCAAGAGCGAAACGGAAATCCGTAATATGAAAGTAGCCGGCCGGTTGGCGGACATGGGGATTGAAAAAATCCACGAGCTGCTCGCTACCGAACGCCTGACCGAAAGAGAAGTGACGCGTCAAGCGATGGCGCACATGTTCGCGAACGGTGCGGACACCGTCTCGTTCGACATGATGGTCCAGTCGGGACCGAACTCGGGGGACTTCTTCCTGGCCCGCCCGCGTGACCGTGAAATTGTCAAAGGCGACACGATCCTCATCGATATCGGCTGCCGTTATAACGGGTATTCGTCCGATATGGCGCGTGGTGTAGCTTACGGCAAGGTGGATGCGGAGAAACAGCGCCTGCTCGATACCTGTCTGGAAGCATGGAGAGCGGGAATGTCTGCTCTAAGACCGGGCATGACCGGCGCGGAGGCCGATGTGGCCGCTAACGAAGTGCTGAAGCGCGAAGGATATCCGCACATGGCCGGTGAAGGCCGCGGCTGTGCCCACTCCACAGGCATGGATCCGGAGGAGGAAATTCCAGTAGTAGGTCCGGACAGCCAGGATGTTCTGGTCGAGAACCAGACGATCGCTTTTGAAATTACTCTGCTTATTCCCGGATATGCCGGCACCCGTGTAGAAGATACGGTTGTGATCCGCAAAGACGGACCGGAGTCGCTGACCAATCATCCGTATGTCTGCAACTGGTACCAGGATTAAAATTTGAGATTACAATGATGGCTTTGCTCAGTAAGCAAAGCCATTATTGTCCCATTAAATAAAGGGGAATCAGGCAGATGGAAACCATTCAGAAAGCCCGTACGCTTTTGAAGCAGGAAGAGACGCTGCTGCTGCTGTTTATCGTAATCGTCACCTTAATCTCTCCGATCTTCTCACCGGAGTTCTTCACTTCCTATAACTTCTCAAATCTGTTACGGCAGATCTCCTATCCGGCCATCGTGTCGATCGGGATGCTGCTGGCGGTACTGATCGGCGGCATTGACCTGTCGGTGGGTTCCGTGATGCAGGCGGTAAGTTTAACGGCCATTATGCTCGTTCAGCTGCAGGCGCCAACCGGCGTAATTGTGATTGTTGTCCTGGCAATGGGTTTGTTCCTCGGTCTCATTAACGGCATACTGATTACCTTCGGAAAGCTGCAGCCATTCATCGTAACGCTCGGGACCAAGGTAATTATCGACGGAACCACGCTATATATGACGAAAGGCAAAGGCATCAGCGGAGACGCGAGCGACAGCTTTCTTTCCATTGGCGGCGGGTACATCGGGTCTATTCCCAATCCCGTTATTATCATGCTGGTGTTATACATCATCGGATTCATTCTGCTGAACAAAACGGTTTTTGGGCGGCAGATCTACAGTGTAGGGTCCAACCGGGTGGCGGCTTATAACTCGGGCATCAACGTTAAAAAAGTGCAGCTTAGCGTTTATGCGCTGTCCGGATTGTTCGCCGCGATAGCGGGCCTGCTGATTGCCTCCAGAACCGGCGCTTATCAGCCGATGTCCGGCAACAGCGGAGCAACAGGCATGGAGCTGAGCGCAATCGCCGCCGTCGTGGTGGGCGGAGCCAGCTTATCCGGCGGAAAAGGCACAATCTGGGGAGCATTTTTAGGTGCTCTGCTCGCCGGTCTGCTGTTTAATCTGCTCGTATTCCTGAACATGAATCCTTATATTCAGCAGTTCATTCTGGGCCTTATCATTCTGGCTGCCGTCATCTTTTCCGCTTCCAAGAACCGCAAGTAACTACAAATCCATGTATATGACAAAGAGGGAACGATATGGATAATGTCATCCTTAAACTTGATGGAATCTCCAAGCAGTTCGGCAATCATTATGCGCTGAAGGATATTAACGTGAACATTAGCGAAGGGGAATTCCATGCGATAGTCGGCGAGAACGGGGCCGGCAAATCCACCCTGATCAAAATATTATCCGGCGTTCATTTGCCTTCGGAAGGCAGCGTTCATTTCAAAGGCCAGTCCGTCAAGTTCCTGTCGCCTTATATGGCGCAGAACAGCGGGGTCAGCACGTTGTTTCAGGAAATCCAGGAGATTCCCGCACTGTCGGTGGCGGAGAATATTTTTCTGGGGAGAGAACCGAAAAAGGGGGCCCTGCTTCAGTGGAAGACGCTGTATAAGGAAGCGGGAGTGCTGCTGAACAATCTCGACATCAAGATAGATCCTTATAAGAAAATGGAAGAGCTGAGCATTTCGGAACGGAAGATGGTCGAGATCGCCAGAGCCGTCTCGTTTAACGCGGAACTGCTGATTATGGATGAACCTTCCGCAAACCTGAACGAAGACGAGCTGGCTGTGCTGTTTAAGACGATTGCCGAGCTCAGAAAAAGAAAGGTAACGATCATCTATATTTCGCACCGGCTGCGGGAAATCTTCGCTATGGCTGACCGGGTTACCGTTCTGAGGGACGGACAGCATGTAAAAACGATGGATATCAAGGATACGGATGAAGCGCGGCTCGTCCAGCTGATGATCGGGCGGGAGCTGAATGAATATTATCCTGTGAACACGGAACAGATCGGTGATAAAGTGCTGGAGATTTCTGATTTGAATGTGCCTGAGCTGCTGCATAATGTGAGCTTAAGCCTGAACAAACGTGAAATTCTCGGCATAGCCGGATTGGCGGGCTCGGGCGGAAACATTTTGACTAAAGTGCTGTTCGGGCTGGTCAAAGGTTATTCGGGTAAGATGGTGCTGGACGGCAAGCCGTTCGCTCCAAGAAATCCGCGGCAGTGCATTGCGGACGGGATTGCGTTTGTGCCGGAGGACCGTAAGACGCAAGGGTTATTTCTGAATTTAAGTGTGCGGACCAATATGTCTATTACTTCGCTGCGCAAATTTAGAACATTCGGTCTGATCAGTGAGCCGAAGGAAAGCAGGCAGGCCAATGAATTGGTGCAGCAGCTGTCGGTGAGACCGAAGAACATTAAGACGCCGATCCGTTCTCTCAGCGGAGGCAACCAGCAGAAGGCGCTTATCGGACGCTGGCTCCTGGATAATTATAAAATTCTTATTCTCGAAGAGCCTACCCGGGGGGTGGATGTCGGGGCCAAGATGGAAATTTACCAGGAAATCAACAAGCTGCTGAGCCAGGGCCTGTCCCTAATCATGGTCTCCTCCGAGCTTCCCGAGCTTCTGGGAATGTGTGACCGGATTCTCGTCTTCTCCGGCGGAACCATTACCGGCGAGCTGCAGCGGGACGAAGCAACCGAAGAAAAAATTATGGAATACGCACTGCAGGAGGTGAAATGAAATGAATATGGCGAAATGGAGAAGCTATCTGCCGCTGGCAACCCTCTTCCTGTTAATGATCGTAGGTTCACTGCTGTCCGATCAGTTCCTTACGTACGCCAATCTGATGAATTTGCTGCAATACAGTGCGGAAAGTGCGCTCATTGCCGTTGGGATGACACTTGTAATTCTTACGGGAGGGATCGACCTTTCGGTCGGGTCTATTGTAGCTTTAACGGCGGTCGTCAGTGCCAATACGCAGCAATTGGGCGTGTGGGGCATTCTGGCGCTGGTGATCCTGATCGGTGCTTTTGTCGGTGCGCTCAACGGAGTTGTGCTGACGAAATTCCGGGTTGAGCCTTTTATGGCGACACTGGCGACGATGGCGATCTTCCGGGCCGTTGCTCTCTGGTACACAAACGGCGGGCCAATTATCGGTAATGTGACCCCTGCGTTTTCGAATATAGCGAACGGAAGTTTGCTGGGCATTCCGCTTCCCGCCGTTTATGTCGTAGTGGTGTTCCTCCTCGGGTATTTCGTTCTGAATCGTACGCCGTTTGGCAGACATGTGCTGGCTGTCGGCGGCGGGGAAGAGACCTCCCGGTTGTTCGGGATTAAGGTTGAGCGCGTCAAGGTAATCGTATATATTATCAGCGGCGTGCTTGCCGCCCTGGCCGGACTGCTGATTACTTCCCGTATCGGCATGGGTGAACCGCGCTCGGGTTTTCAATTTGAGCTGGTGGCCATCGCTGTCGTGATTGTCGGGGGAACCAGCCTTACCGGAGGCCGCGGCACCATCGGCGGAAGCTTCATCGGACTGCTCATTTTCGCTGTTGTTATGAACATTATGAATCTGCTGAACATCTCATCCTTTGTCCAGCCGATCGTGCGGGGACTGATCATTATCCTGGCCGCCCTGGCGATTTCCCGGATGGTCAAAACGAAATCCGCAGCTGCGGAAGCTTCGTGAGCGAAAGACGCATAGCGAAAGAGTAAAGGCCGGACGAACCGCTTCATGGGGCGTTCGGCTGTTTTCACTATGTGGAGAATAAAGGTGATCCATGTTGGATACGCGGCAGGCCGGCCAGGCAGACCGACCCGGTCAGCCGAGCATATCAATGTGCGGATTATGGACTTGCGGCAGACAGGTTAATTTTGTTTGTTAACATGTAAAAGGATTCTTGGTAGTATAGGTACAACCTATGTTTGAAGGAGCTGCTGGATATTGAGGCGCGCACTGCTTACCTACCTGTCTTCCAGCGTAAAGCGCAAGATGATTCTGATGGTTGTAGTCATGCTGATTCTTGTAATCGCTATCATCGAGATGGTCACTTACGCGGTTTCCATTAATTTTCATCTTAACGACGCCAAGACAAATGATACCCAGAAAGTGCAATTTATCAGCGAGAATATGGACGATGCCATTTCGTATATGGGCAAGCTGATGGACAGCATTACCGAAGATTCAGAAATCCAGTCGATGCTGCTGCAGACGAACCAGCTTACCTATGAGAAGTTGAGCGCGCTGGAACAGCTGGTCGTTTCCAAAATCCTGTACTCCACCGATAAGCTGGAAACCGTCTATCTCTTCAATACGCAGCAGTTCCTGGTCAAGCTAAACTATAACACTTCCGGGAGTGTGAACAATAAGGACGATGTACAGTCCCAGTTGAAGAAACAGCGTTATGACAATGTGGGAAGAATCACCTGGAGGGTCAACAAAGGAGTTATTTATATCGAAAGAGCCATCCGCGAACGGGATTCGCTTAAGATGCTCGGTTATATAACGATTTCGCTCAAGGACGATTATTTAAAGCAGCGTCTCCAATCCGAGCCTTACCGCTACAGCTATGTGTTTGACGAGCAGGACCGTATCGTTGTCAGCAGCAGCGAGGTTCCTGATATCCACGTGGGAGATCTGCTCCGCCGCGCAAAATTGCAATCCGCCGAGGAGCCTTCTTTATTGAATATGGAGCCGTACGGAAAAATGCTGTTCACCACCTTCGTATCGGCCCAGGAAGGGTGGAGAGTAGTCTCGCTTGTGCCGCTTAAGGAAATCTCTAAAGGCACGGAGCTTATCGGACGCTGGATCACCGCGATTGGAGTGATCGGCGTGCTGCTGGGCATCCTCTTGACCTGGTTCACGGCCAGCCGCTTAATCGCTCCGCTCCACGCGCTTAAGCGGGTTATGGATCAGGTGGAGACAGACCGTTTCGATCAGCAGGTCAGAATCAACCGGAGGGATGAGTTCGGGCGGCTCGGGCGCAGCTTCAACCAGATGATGGGCAAGATCAATTATTTGATCTCCGAGGTGTACCAGAAGGAGCTGGCTCAGCGTGAATCCGAATACCGGGCGCTTAAGGCCCAGATTAATCCCCATTTTTTGTACAATACGCTGGATACGATCCGCTGGCTGTCGATGTACGGTGAGAATGACAAGATCGAAAATGTGACTATCTCTCTGGCGCAGCTGTTGAAGGCGAACCTGGCCGATCACCGGGAAATGGTGCCGGTCCGCTCGGAACTGGAATATATCAATGCTTATTTAGCTATTCAGAAGACCCGTTTTGAGAGTCGGATCACGGTTTCGATCCACTTGGACGAGGACATTGCGGAGCTATGGATTCCCAGGTTTATTTTGCAGCCCATTGTGGAGAATTCGTTTGTGCACGGTCTGGAGAATAAAGTCGGTCCGGGCAACCTGAGCATCATCGGGATTATGGATGGAGGGAGCGTAAGATTCCGGGTGATTGATGATGGTGTCGGGATCGAGGAACAGAAGCGGGACCGGCTGCTGGAATTCACGGGCGAGGTGGACCTCGGCAGCGCCAAAGGGACGGGCAACGGAATGAAAAACGTCCACAAACGAATTCAAATGCTGTTTGGCGAAAGCTATGGTCTGACGATTAACAGCATGCCAGGCAGCGGGACCATTGTTGAGATTATAGTGCCTGTAATGGAGAAGGTAACTGCGTCTTCTAATACTGCGGATGAAGGTGGGAAGGACATTGTATAAAATCGTGATTGTGGATGATGAAGACATCGTAAGCCGGGGTCTGAGTGAGAAGGTGGACTGGGGCAAGCTGAACTGCACCGTATGCGGGACGGCCGCCAACGGACTGGAAGGCATAGAAGTCATTGAACGCTTTAAGCCGGATATCGTCATTACCGACATCAAGATGCCCGGGATGAACGGGCTGGAGCTGGCCGAGCATATCAAAAGTCATTATCCTGGGATAATCACGATTCTCCTCAGCGGATACAGTGAATTCGACTATGCCCGTACCGCAGTAAGGCATCAAGTATTCGATTATCTGCTCAAACCAATCAAAATTCCGGACCTGAATGCCTGCATTCTTAAGGCGGTGGACAGGATCAACAGCAAGAAGGCTTCTCTGCTGCAGGCAGCCAGCGACTCCAAGCGGGAGAACGCGGAAATCGTAGAGACGGGCATCCTCATGAATGTGATTGTGAACGGCAATAAGGATATGGCCGCTATGCGTACAAAGCTGAAGGATTACGGTATCCAGCTCGGCTGCGGTACGGTTGTGGTATTTGAGATGTATAATCCCTCGGATCTTTCTTATGAAGAGTATGCCTCCCTGTATCAGTATGCCGTCAACAATATAGTGAATGAAACGTACCGCCGCTTCCAAATGGCGACCTCCATCGTGGATATGGAAGGGAAGAGCGTTGTCGTCGTTAAGTCAGATCCCGGCTTGCAGCAGGTGATTATCCGCAAAAGAGTGGTGGAGGCGACAACCGAATGTCTGGAGAACATCGAAATGTATTTAAAAAAGCAAATCAGCGTCGGCATCGGCACCAGCTTCCAGGAGATCAGCGAGCTGTACAGCTCCTTCCAGCATGCGCTCAAGCTGCTCGAGACCCAGGTGTTCTGGGGAAGCCTGATGCCAAAGCTGCAGGATGCACTTCAGAGCAGCTCTGGCAGGCCTCCCTTGAGCCGCATGGATGCGGAATGGTTTGAGGCAATACTTGACGGTGACGAGCCAAAAGCGAAACGGTATTTGGATGAATTCACGGCAGGCATTAGAGCCGGCAGGAATAAAAGTATCGCCTTGAACAGCTGTCTTGACTTCCTGCTCGGCCTGTCCAAGCATGTGCCGGAGTGGAAGGTAAAGGACCAAATCACGGATGCCATTGCGGGAATCACCGGCCTGCGGACCTTTGAAGAATACACGGACCTGTTAAGCCGGATTACGGCCTTGGCCTGCGAGGAGGCGTTATGGAGGAAGGAAGAAGCGATGGGAAGAAGCCTGGCGGAGCGGATCGCCCGGTATGTAGATGATCATTATGCCGAAGCCGAGCTGAATCTTCAATTGGCAGCAGACTTGTTCCATGTGAGCGCGAGCCATCTTAGCAGAATGTTTAAAAAAGAGCTGGGGACTAACTTTAATGAATACCTGTCGCTAAAACGGGTGGAAAAGGCCAAGCAATTACTCACCGGCAGCCGGCGTTTGACAGTACTGGAAGTTGCCCGCCGGGTCGGGTTCGCGGACGGCAAATACTTCGGACAGGTGTACAAAAAATATTATGGAATGACGCCTTCGGAATATAAAGAAACCTTGTTCGGCCCCCGGTGCAATGCGTTATAACGCCAAGAGGGCGCACAGCAAAAATCTCTATCCCCGGCCGGTTTGGCAAAATAAGCGGGGATAGAGATTTTTTATTTGATGCCCTGCTTTTCGATTTCCGCCTTGGCTTCATCCAGCGCCTGCCTGGCTGTCTTCTTGCCGGTGAGCGCCGAGGTGATGGCATCCTGCAGCACATTGGACCACTCCACATAAGATGACATGCTCGGCCTGTTGATCGCATATTCGAATTGCTCGGTCATCAGGTTCCGGTTCAGGTATTTTTCCTCATTCTCGAACTGGTCGACCTGCTCGTTCCAGACTGAAAGGCCTCCAATTTGGTCCTTGGCGGACACTTCATTTCTCAGGCTGATCGTCAAATCAATAAATTTCCAGGCCCAGTCTTTATGACGTGAGGTTCGGGTAATGCCGAGTGCGCCGCCCCCGGTAACGGTGGAGCTTCTTTGATATCCCTCGAAACCGGGCACGAGCGCCATTTTAAAGCCGGGTTTGCGGCTGAGGATCGGATCGGCATAAGCCCAGCTGATCAAAAAAGGCAGCTTCCCCTCCGCGAAGGTCTCAATAGCCGACATTTCACCTGCAGTTAGGGAAGCCGGATCAGATAAACCGCTGCTCCGCAGGGTGTTCACCATGAATTCCAGCGCCTGCACGCCGCCGCCCTCATTAAATACCCAGCGGCCGTTGGCATCCTTTGCCTGCACGCCAAGGGCGTTGGCCAGCAGCGTATAATCGGTGATCAGGCCTTCGCCAGGCTTCCAGCTCCAGATCAAGCCGTACTTGGCAAGCCCCTTATCCTGAATGTACTTCGCCATGTCTTTCAGTTCCTCCCAGGTGGCTGGAGGAGCATAAATGCCGGCGCTTTTCAGCATTGTTTCATTATAGTAGAGAAACTTCTCTTCCATAAGGACAGGGAAGGCATATAAATCCGGAAGCGCATACAAATCATTGCTGATGACCCGCTGGTTATAAGCAATGGGGACCAATTTGTCAATTACGCTTCCGGAGACATAATTCCGCAGAGGCTCAAGCAAGCCGGTTCTGGCGAATTCGGTGGTCCAGACCGTATCGACCTGGATAAGATCCAAATCTGTGCCTCCTCGCAGGATGCTGTCTTCTATCTGGTCATGCAGCGAGTTGATATCGGTGGAGCGGATCTCGACTTTGATCCCGTATTGCTCTTCATACCGCGCAGCAATTTGCCTCATATAGGGCAGATAGGAGTTTTCGATCAGAATGCTGATCTGATCAGGACGGCCAGGGGCCGGCGGCGGTGATTGGGCTGCTTCATTTCTGGTTCCACGCTCATTTGTACGGGTGTTGAAGACAAAGACGGCTGCCAGGGCCAGGAGTGACAGTAATAACAGATAATAAAACAGCTTGGATTTGAGCATAGACTTGTCCATACACCCCCAGAGCAAAGTCGGGTTATCTCTCTAATAGTATAGTGGGATTAATTGATTAAATCGACAGAAATGTTTTCCGGAATTGCCATCCGTTTGTATTAATGAAATTTGAAATAAACCCCAACTAGGGGAGATAGAGATTTATGAAGACGAACCCGCAAGCAGTCCAAACGGGAGAATAACCTTGGGTTGATCCAGCTCGGCTTTTATGAAGAGCCTTATAATGCTTCAGAAGCCGTCTTCAATCTATGAACCGATCTCCTACTTACCATAAAATGCAATTTTAGAAAATTACTATAGTTTCGATTTTGCAGTTCTAAATTTGAAACGTTTCCAATTTTGATATTGAAACGTTTCCAACTTAGTGTTATTATAACTTCACAAGAGAGTTCGGGGGTGCTGAATGACAAGCATTAAAGACGTAGCTAACTTAGCTGGCGTTGCTGTGGGAACCGTCTCGAGAGTCATTAACAACTCTGGAGCGGTAAAACCCGACACACGCAGAAAAGTGGAGCAGGCTATACAAGAACTAAATTATTTTCCTAATGAAGTGGCTAGAAATTTCAAAATGCAGAAATCGAAGATGGTGGCATTGCTGCTCCCAAGCATCTGGAACCCGTTTTTTTCCGAATTGGCTTACTACATTGAAGATGAATTGGACCGGGAAGGCTTTAAGCTTATGCTGTGCAATAGCGGCGGCAAACCGGAAAAGGAACTGTATTATGTGGATATGCTCCGGCAAAACAAAGTGGCCGGTATCGTAGGCATAACTTACAATGATATCGAAAATAATGTTAGCAACGACATTCCAATTGTAAGCATCGACAGACATTTTAACAAAAAGATCACCTGTGTGACCTCGGATAATTATGAGGGAGGACGGCTGGCCTTAAGGGAGCTTGTTCAAGCCGGGGCGAAAAAACTGGCATTTATAGGAAGCGTCACCTCTGTTTTCAGTGAAACCATGAATCGGAGAAAAGGGTTTGTTGATGAGGCGGAGGGTTTAGGCGTTGATTATGTGGTCTACGAAAAACCGGATCCCATTATAGACGATAGTGCCTATTTTGGCGAATTCTTTAATAAACACGGCGATGTGGACGGGATTTTTGCGATTACCGATATGCTGGCCGCCAATTATATCGAAAGAGCACGTAAACAAGGGATTCGTGTTCCGGAGGATGTAAAGGTCATTGGTTATGACGGCATTCAGGATCATCCTTATTTTCATCCTATCCTGTCAACGATCAGGCAGCCTGTGGAAGAAATGGCGCGGATGACAATCAGACTTCTCTATAACAAGATTGACGGGATTACCTTGGATAAGCAGGTGTATCGACTTCCTGTCACCTTCCGGCAAGGTGAAACTACATGATCTCCTTAGGAGCGGAAAAACATCAGTTCATTGGTGAGGATACAAGCTGACGTTTTTCCTTGCGCAAATTGGAAACGTTTCACATAAAGTGAAAATACTCAGTAAGTGAAAAATACTCAGTTCTTCTAGAGGTTAAACGAAACGATGACGGTCCCCCTCCTAAGGAAATGACTGTAAATGATGATTCTCATGTAAAATTGGAAACGTTTCAAGTTGGCTGGTACTTAACAGTGAAAGGGAGTATAAGTGTGAGCACAAGAATCAGTGCGCCGGATCACCCGGTAATCAAACCGACTCGCAAAAAGTGGAATCGTTTCAAACGAAATTATGAATTATATCTGTTTTTGCTGCCAATCGTTGTTCTTTATCTCGTATTCAAGTACTACCCCATGTACGGAGTGCAAATTGCTTTTAAGGACTTCTCACCAAGCCAGGGGATCTGGGGAAGTGAATGGGTAGGGTTCCAACATTTTATCGATTTTTTCGAATCTTATAACTTCTGGACCATCATCACGAATACACTCTCCCTCAGCTTTTTATCCCTGTTGTTTGGTTTCCCGGCTCCGATCATCATTGCGATTATGCTGAATCAGATGTTGGGCAAAACCTACAAAAAATTTGTGCAGACGGTAATTTACGCGCCGCACTTTATATCTACCGTGGTGCTTGTCGGCATGCTAAATGTCTTTTTATCACCGAACAGTGGAATTGTAAACCACATCATCACTTGGTTTGGCGGCGATCCTATTCTGTTTATGGCCGATGAAGGCTGGTTCCGTCCTTTGTATATTTTATCAGGGATATGGCAGGAAACGGGTTTCTCCACCATTATTTATCTGGCTGCCCTTGCCGGAGTCAATCCTGAACTGCATGAGGCCGCAATTATGGATGGAGCAAGCAAATGGAAGCGGGTATGGTATGTGGATATTCCGAGCATCCTGCCGACCATCGTCATCCTGCTGATCCTTGCGCTCGGCAATATCATGAGCATCGGCTTTGAAAAGGCATTTTTGATGCAGAGCGATTTGAACTACGCTACCTCCAATATTATCCCGACTTATGTGTATGAAATGGGGATTCAGAAGGCTCAATACAGCTTCTCCACCGCGGTTGGCCTGTTTAACTCACTTATTAACATTGTCCTGATTTTCACCGTTAACCGGATCGCTAAAAAAATGACAGAAACCAGTCTGTGGTAAGGAGGGGCTAACATTGAGCCAACTATTGAAACGCAAGAGCAGAGGGGACATATGGTTCGATATCATCAACTACTTTTTGCTGACCGTCATTATGCTGCTTGTACTATACCCGTTGTATTTTGTACTCGTTGCATCATTCAGTGATCCCAATTCTATCTACTCAGGTGAAGTATGGTTGTTTCCGAAGGGATTCACGATGGATGGATATGAGCGGATTTTTAGTGATTCGTCCATATGGATCGGCTATGCCAATTCCATTCATTATGCAACGCTGGGAACAATCATCGGCGTAGCTGTAACGGTGTTTGCGGCCTATCCGTTAGCCCGGAAAGATTTGGCGGGCAGATCCGTAATTATGTGGTTTTTGCTGGTTACGATGTTTTTTAGCGGAGGGCTCATTCCCACCTATTTGCTGATTAAGGATTTGCACCTGCTTAACACGATGTGGGCCCTTGTGATTCCCGGAGCCGGCGGCGTGTTCAATGTTATCATTGTCAGAACTTTTTTTCAGTCAACCATACCGGATGAAATGTGGGAAGCGGCATCCATTGACGGATGTTCCAACACCCGATTCTTCTGGAGCATTGTCCTGCCTTTGTCGAAGTCCATCTTGGCGGTCATGGTGCTGTATCATGTTGTTGGCTTCTGGAACGGATTTTTCGACGCCTTAATTTATCTGAACGATGAAAGCAAATACCCGCTGCAATTGGTGCTTCGCAATATTCTGGTTCAGAATCAGGTCAATTCGGGCATGATGATCGATGTCGAATCCTACGCAGCCAAAATGCGCGTTACAGAACTGATCAAATACGGCGTCATCATGGTATCCAGTTTACCACTGCTCATTTTGTATCCTTTCCTGCAAAAGTATTTCGTCAAAGGCGTGATGATCGGATCGATTAAGGGCTGAGGCTTGAGGCTATGGAGTTGAGCTTTGGGGATACCGGTGCTTGAAAGGGGGGATGTGCTCCAGAGATTTGTTATTCCATACGGTAGGGGCAGGGAAGCAAGCGGAAATATAGGCGATTGGGATGATTAAAAAGGGAGGTTATGTGAAATGAAGTCTTTATTCAAAAATGCGGGGATTCTGGCACTGGCCGGAGCATTTGCGCTAAGCGGCTGCTCCGGGAACAATGGCGGGTCAAAGAATCAGGCTGTAAATGCTGAACAAACAAAAGCGAATTTTAATCAGACGGGACTTCCGATTGTTAAGGAAGCCGTGTCATTAAGAATGGTTTCACCGAAGGCAGCATTGGCGCCAGAGTTCTCTGAAATGGAAATCTTTAAGCGGTTGGAAAAGGAGACCAACGTAAAGATTAGTTGGGAAAATATCCCCGATACCGATTATGCCGAAAAGAAAAACCTGCTGCTCGCGAGCGGAGATTTACCGGACGCCTTCTATGCCGCCGGATTTACCGATTACGAGCTAATCAACTATGGTGAAGACGGAACCCTAATCCCGCTGGAGGATTTAATTGATCAATATGCGCCTAATTTGAAAGCGCTTCTTGAGCGCCGTCCCGATATTAAATCCTCGCTCACAGCGCCGGATGGGCATATCTATGGGCTGCCATCCTGGGAAGAAAACAACCTTGGAACCAATCCCTTTTTTCACGTTATCAATAAGAGCTGGCTGGATAAGCTAGGCCTGAAAGTACCCGAAACACTGGATGAGTATACCGAAGCGCTGCTTGCTTTCAAAAATCAAGATCCGAATGGCAACGGGAAGCAGGATGAAATCCCGTTAAGTTTCATGCACATGCAGTGGTGTATGGATATTGCCGGTCTCTTTGGAGCTTTTGGGCTTCCGGATAACCTGGAGCACCGGGTGGTCCGCGACGGGAAAGTGATTTTTACCGCAACCCAGCCCGAATATAAGGAAGCTCTGAAATACTTCCATGAAAAGTGGTACAAACAGGGCCTGATTGATCCGGAATCCTTTACTCAAGACGCAGCACAATATCTGGCCAAAGGAAAGACAACAGAAGAAACTTTGGGTTCTTATATTTGGTGGGAAGTTGAAGAAGTTGTCGGACCCGAACGCGCCAAAGATTATGTACTTCTGTCTCCGCTCAAAGGCCCGAACGGGGAACAAATGATTGGACGCGCCAACGGCGGCGGGCCTGGACGCGGATCCTTTGTCATTACAAAAGCAAACAAAAACCCGGAAATCACAATGCGTTGGATCGACCAGCAGTTTGAACCTTACATGGCCGCTCAAATCCACTGGGGCCCGCTGGATGTCGTATACAAAAAGGACGAAAACGGAAAACTTGTGAATCTGCCGCTTCCTGAGGGAACCTCAGCCGGTGAATTCCGTCAAAAGGTGGCCCCGGGATCGGGTGCACCTGGCGTCATTACGATTGATGACTTCGGAAAAGTTGTCGATTTGGAACCCCGGGCACAACAGCGTGCCGATGATCTGGAGAAATACTACAACCCGTTTATGGAAAAGGAAAACTATCCGAGTATTTTCTTTGAGCCGGAAGAACTGGACACCATCAACAAGATTGAGCCTGAACTAATCAAGTATGTAAATACCCAAAGAGGAAAATTTATTGTGGATGGCGGCGTTGATGAAGAATGGGACAACTATGTAAAGACCCTGGAAAAAATGGGTCTGAACGAATTGATGGAGATTTATCAGAACGGATTGGATCGTTATAACGCAAATCTGAAGAAATAAATAGAAGATAGGTGGGGAGAAATTGTGCTTGATGTGATTTCTATCGGAGAAGCGTTGATAGACTTTACTCCAGCAGGCCGTACAGCCGGGGGGAACGAGCAGTTTGAATGCAATCCGGGTGGTGCTCCGGCTAATGTAGCCGCGGCGCTGTCCCGCCTGGGTGCCAAATCGGCGCTGATCAGCAAGGTGGGCGAAGACCAATTTGGTGCATTGCTGCATAATACTTTGCTCAGCATCGGGGTAGATGTTACAGGAGTTTCAACAACTAATGGAGCGGGTACAACCCTGGCATTTGTTCATCTCGATGATCAGGGGGACAGAACGTTTAGCTTTTTTCGGAAGCCGGGAGCGGATACATTTTTACACCCGCAGGATCTCCCTCTCGAGCGTATTGAAGCCAGTAGGGTACTTCATTTCGGCTCGTTATCCATGACCCAGGAGCCTGCCCGCTCAGCTACCCAAACGGCAGTTGTTCAGGCCAAGGAAGCCGGAGCTCTGCTCTCATTTGATCCAAATATCCGGTTTGCGTTATGGGAGAGTAAAGAGGAAGCGAGGCAAAATATTGTTTGGGGCTTAAATTATGCCGATATCCTGAAAATCTCGGAAGAAGAGCTTACTTTTATTACAGGCACCAGCGAGGTGGAAAAAGGTTCACTAGAGCTCCAGCAACAATTCGGTATCGTGTTGATCGTCGTTACTTTAGCGGACAAAGGCTGCTATTACCGTTTGGCTGGTCAGGATGGATACGTGCCCGGGTTTAAGGTCAAGGCCATCGACACCACAGGAGCCGGCGATGCTTTTTTGGGCTGCTTGCTGTATAAAATCCTGGGAAGTGGAAGTTCATTACATGAGCTGACCAACCAGCAAATGATTGAGATGCTGACTTTTGCCAATGCCGGCGGAGCGTTAGTAACAACACGAAAGGGGGCTCTGGGGTCCATGCCGACGACAAACGAGATTAACCAGATGATAGAGTCCGGAGAGCAAAATACGGAGGAACGTTTCAGACCGGGGTTTCACTTTTCACCTTCCTCCAACTGGGCAAATGATCCAAACGGTTTAGTCTATTATGAGGGAAGCTATCATCTCTTTTATCAATATCATCCTTACAGCAATAAATGGGGACCCATGCATTGGGGGCATGCGGTAAGCCGGGATCTGGTTCACTGGGAGCATGCCCCGGTTGCCTTATTCCCGGATGAGCATGGCGCGATTTTTTCCGGCTGCTGCGTAGTGGACTGGAACAATAGCAGCGGTTTATTTGAAGATTCCCCTGGACTCGTTGCGATCTTTACCCATGCGGACACCCATCCGGAGACCGGGCAGCCGCGCCAGCGGCAGAGCTTGGCTTACAGCCGCGATAAAGGCCAAACCTGGCACAAGTATGACGGAAATCCGGTGCTCTCCGAAGAGGAACTTATTGACTTCCGGGATCCGAAGGTATTTTGGCATCCGCAAAGTGAGCGGTGGATTATGGTTATTGTTGCGGGAGACCATGCACGGTTTTATGCATCTCCCAATCTGCGTGAATGGACACTGACCGGTGAGTTCGGCAGAGGAGAAGGTTCGCATGACGGCGTATGGGAATGCCCGGATCTGTTTGAACTGCCGGTGGATGACACCGGTCGTACCAAATGGGTGCTTATCATAAGCATTGGGGATAATCCGGACTGTCCGGAAGGATCGCGTACGCAATATTTTGTTGGAGAGTTCGATGGAAACACGTTCATTAATGATAACCCGGCTGATCATATCCTGTGGCTGGATCATGGCAGAGACAACTATGCAGGAGTTACGTGGTCGGATCTACCCGAGCAGGATGGACGGCGTGTACTCATCGGGTGGATGAGCAACTGGAAGTACGCCAACGAGACACCAACCGGCTCATGGAGAGGCGCAATGACTTTGCCTCGCGTCTTGTCGCTGACCAGCAAGAAAGGGAGCGTAGTTCTAACCCAAACGCCTGTCCGGGAAGTAGAGCAGCTGCGCGCAGACTCTATGATCTGGAATGAGGTTGAAATTACCCCCGAGAATCCGTTCAGTCAAAAAACGGGGACCGAACTGATAGAGATGGAAGCGGAGATCGATGTCCAGTCTGGAGACAAGGTGCAGATTCATCTGCGATCCTCTGAACATAGCGAAATGGTTATCGGATATAACCCGGCTAAGGAATGGCTGTTTATAGACCGTTCGAAATCGGGAGTAACGGATTTCCATCCGTCTTTTGCGAGCCGGCACGGAGCAAGCCTTGCAGCTGAAGACGGACGAATCAAGCTGCAGATTTGGCTGGACCGTAACGCGGTTGAAGTGTTTGCGAACAACGGGTTGGTTGTGCTGACCGATCAGTTTTTTCCTGATGCTCCAATAGAAAACATTGAGGTGAAAACAGAAGCAGGCCGTGTTGTCCTGAACTCGCTCCAAGTCCATTTGCTTAAGTCTATTCATGACAAAGAGGAAAGTAGAGGGCAGGAATCAAAGGGGGATGATGCATGAGCGTCACAACAGATAACCGGGGATTATTAATGCATTGGGCATTTGATGAAGGAACCGGAGCAAGCGCTATGGAGGGGGTATCCAAGACCCTTAATGATATCCGCTATGTATTTAACCAGGCAGAGTTTACCGAACCTTGCGCTCCGCAATGGAGACGAGGGGTAACGGGGAGCGGGCTCCTGTTTGATGGCTACTCAACCTATATTGTTCATCCCGCTCACGAAGACAATCAAAGTGGCGGGCCTAATCATTTGTCCGCATTAAGTATCGGTGTATGGATTGCGCCGCGTACTTTTGAATGGGGGCATGAAGGGAAACTGGCCGCCATAGTGAACCGCTACGATAAGGAGCGTAAGCAGGGGTATCTGCTTGGCATGTTCCGTCATGGCTCATGGTCCTTCCAAATCGGACTGGAGGGAGGAGACTGGAAGGAAATCTGGTCGCCGGACGGCCATGAACTGCCCAAAAATGAATGGTCATACGTAAATGCCGTGTTTAATGGGGATGAGGGCGAACTTAAGCTGTATTTGAATGGCTGCGAAATTGCTTCGGAAGTTCTTACCCGCGGTTCGCGTCTGGTTGAGGCAGCGGGCACAGATCTGCTTATTGGGAAAAATAATCACAGCAGCTCGCTCGCGGGAGTCTTCAGCCTTCATATGTTTAGCGGCATTATGGATGAACTGAAACTCTATAACCGGGCACTTAGTGCGGAAGAGGTGGCCTCTTCTTATCAGGATGTGCTGGATTCAGCACATGGAGGCGTCCGGCCGCCATTGCAATATGACGAAATTAAACTGGACCGTACACCTTTGCTGGCAGACCGGCACAGACCGCAATATCATGTCAGCCCGCCGGCTCATTGGATGAACGAGCCGCACGCGCCGGTTTATTTTGAAGGACAATATCACTTATTCTATCAGCATAACCCTCAGGGGCCGTTTTTTCATCATATCCATTGGGGACATTGGGTGAGCAAGGATCTGGTGCATTGGCGTGATCTGCCCATAGCTCTGGCGCCTGAGAAGGATCAGCTTGCACCGGACGGCATATGGTCCGGAAGCGCGTCCTATGATGCGGACGGCCTTCCTGTCTTGTTTTTTACAGCGGGCAATGACAGTGCTTCTCCAAACCAAAGCGTCGCGCTTGCAAGAAGCACCTATTCCGAAGACAAAGACCCTGATCTGGTCCGGTGGGTCAAACATCCCGAGCCGCTTATTGTACAGAAGAAGGGAATAGGAGCATTCGGAGATTTCCGTGATCCGTTTGTATGGAAGGATGCGGACGGCTGGTATGCCCTGGTCGGATCGAGGATGGAAGGAGGAGGCGGCGCAGCGTTGGCCTTTGCTTCAGAAGATATGTTGAATTGGACGTACAAAGGTCCTTTTTTTCAAGCGGATATTCAGAAGTTCCCCTATCTTGGGCCCATTTGGGAGCTTCCTGTCCTGCTTCCTCTTGGCGCCGACAAGCATGGCGATTTCAAGCATCTTCTGCTGGTCAGCCCTGTTGGAGCGGGTGCTGATGTCGAGGTGTTTTATTGGATCGGGAAGCTCGACCAAACCAGCCTGTCATTCCTGCCGGATCATGAGGAACCTCAATTGATTGATGTCGGCGATTTCCATTTTACCGGTCCCAGCGGCATGGTCGATCCGGTAACCGGCAGGAACATCATTTTTACAATCGCCCAAGGAGACCGTACATCCGAACTGGAGTACCAATCGGGCTGGGCTCATAACGGCGGCCTTCCGCTAAGCGTATATTTGAGAGAGGATGGACGGCTGGGAATCGAGCCGATTCAAGAGCTTCAATCGCTGCGCGGCGAAAATCGGCTATCGCTTCGGGACAAGACATTAGCTGAAGCAAATGATCTGCTCAAGGAGATTCAAGGCGATATGCTCGAGATCCAATTGGAGCTTGCGCCGGGCAGCGCCAACCAACTCGGACTCAAGGTCCGGCAGTCGCCGGGTGGTGAGGAAGAAACACTGCTGTATTACGATATAAACGATGCGATGCTATTGGTTGACCGGACCAAAACAACACTGCATCCCGGTGAAAGGTGTAAAGGGATCCAAGGCGGGAAGCTGGAGCTGTCAGGAGAGAATCTGAAGCTGCATCTCTATCTGGACCGATCAATGGTCGAAGTGTATGCCAACGGATTAAAAAGCTTGACGACCCGGGTATATCCGAGCCGCTTGGATGCCATGGGACTAGAGATCTGGGGAGATGGCGATCTACTGGTGAAGTCGATGGAAATATGGGAGATGCAGTCCATATGGTAACGGGAGCGCTTCGGCGCTCTTTACCGTATAATAGTAAACTTTATACGTCACTAGCCTTTGTGTAAGCGCTTTAATTGAGTCTGTTCTTATTTCATTATTATGCATTCATGTATAGTAGAGCAATTTGCAAATTGCGAATAAAAGTTTGTATGAATAAGAATGAACGAAGGAGGCTCATTGATGAAATACAAAAGAAGTAATATATTGATCTCGAGAATGGCTGTTGTGGTTATGATCCTTCAACTTGTAGCTCCAGGAATTTCTGCCGCAGCAGGAGTTACAGCAGAGAATATATCTATTTCAAAGGCGATAGGACCGTCCGTTACGGATGCGGTTTATCAGAGTCCAAATGATGGTTTGGGTGTCTTGGTTACAGATTCCGTCTATGAAATTATCAACCCGGGTTTTGAAACAGGAGACATGACAGGCTGGACCGTTATCAAGGGGAAGGCGTTTGGACCGAACAGCGTATCGGACGAAACCACTTGGTGGGCGGAAGAAATCCCGTATAACCAAGAAGGGAATTATCACTTGAACGGCTGGAAATATAACGAGGGTGAAACAGGAGTGCTCCGGTCCAGCACCTTCGAGTTGGGCGGCAGCGGCTGGATCAGTTTTAAGCTCGGCGCCGCCAAAAATTCTGACAAGGCTTACGTAAATATCGTAGAAGCCGATTCGGGTCAGGTCATTGCCAGGTATGGCAATAACAAATTTTCAGACGCTGGTTTTCCGAATCCCGCTCAGGGAATGCGGCTTGCCAATATGGAGCAATACAAGGCTAATCTTTCCGAATACTTGGGCAAGAAGCTGTATGTTGAGATCGTAGATAATGCAACCTCGGACTGGGGATTGATTTTTGCTGATGCATTCTTTATGTATCATGAATCAGAGCCGGCTGAAGGCGTTGTAGCCACGGATATTAAGCCGGACTTCAAGCGCTACCAAATCGAGAATCCAAGCTTTGAAACCGGTGATCTGACCGGGTGGACCGTTATGGAAGGTGAAGCGTTTGGGACGGACAGCGTATCGGACGAAACTACCTGGTGGGCGGAACAAATCCCGTATAACCAGGAGGGCACCTATCATTTAAACGGCTGGAAATACAATGAAGCGGCAACAGGAGTGCTTCGTTCCAGCACTTTTGAGCTAGGAGGAACAGGCTGGATCACCTTCAGACTGGGCGGAGGCAAGCACACGGATCAGGCCTATGTCAGCATTAGCGATGCGGATACGGGAAAACTGATTGCCAGATATGGAAACAGCGAGTTTAACGATTCTGGCTTTCCGGATCCGGCGCAGGGCATGAGGCTCGCGAATATGCAAGAATATAAAGCCGACCTGTCCAAGTACATCGGCAAAAGACTATATATCGAGATCGTCGACCATGCACTCTCGGATTGGGGTGTGATTTTTGCGGATGCTTTCCACACCTTTAATGAAATGGTTCCTGATAAGGGGATTATGGCTGACAATATTATCCCGACCGAAATTGCGAACCGCGGTTTTGAGACTGGAACTTTTGAAGGCTGGACGGTTGACGGAGATGCCTTTCAAGTGACGGATGAATCCGCTGCCGGTAAAGAAGGCAGCTTCTATGCCAAGTCCAGTGTGGAAGGGGAGGGTTCAATCACTTCCAGCGCCTTCACCCTTAAAGGGAATGGAACCATTACCTTTTCCGTTGTAGACATCGTTCATCCTGAGGACGTCTATGTCGCACTATATGATGCAAGCACGAACGAACTGCTTAAACAAACCGGTAATGTGAGTGCAAATGACAATATCACTTGGAATGTGTACGAACATTATAATAAGAGGCTTTATATCAAGGTTGTCGATCGGTCGAATCAGTCACGTATTTCAGTTGATGCTTTCCAGGCAAACGGTACGGGCAACATTTTCTATATGAATTTCGATGAAGGCCAAGGAAAGAAGGCGTTGGAGCAAGTAAGCAATTTGGAGCATGAGGTCAACTACGTATTTAACAACGCCAGATACATGGCCTCCAAGGATCCGAGATGGACTCCTCGCGGAGTAAAGGGCGGCGCCCTGCTGTTTGACGGGTACTCGAATGATATTGAGGTTAACGCGAAGAATACCATCCCCGTAAGCGATGCTCTAACGATCGAAGCCTGGGTGGCTCCGCGCAGCTATGAGTGGGGAGACGGCAATAAGTTGTCTGCCATCGTGAATCAATCTGATCAGGATAAGGCTGAAGGCTTTGCGCTTGGCATGTACCGGCATGGCACATGGTCCATGCAGGCAGGAATCGGCGGTCAGTGGATTCAGGTATGGGTTAACGATCATCCGCTTGAGAAATATAAGTGGAATTATATCGCCGCCACCTTCGACAAGGGGACTGGAGAGATTAAATTATACCTGAACGGTGAGCAGGTTGCCTCCCAGGCAACCCCCATTAATGTTCCGATCACATCCTCTTCAGCAAGCCTGATGATCGGTAAAAATAATAAATCCGTAGAGTTCGCAGGCCTATTCTCTTACAACATGTTCAGCGGACTCATCGATGAGGTGAAACTGCAGAACACAGCGCTCACGAGCCAGGAGATCCTTGCTGAATACGAGAGTGTAAAAACGCTTCACGGCGGCGCGGTTCCGGACATTCCAAATGGGGATATCGATGAGGACCCCAGTGTGTTCGACGGAGATCAGCATCGTCCGCAATACCATGCGATGCCTCCGCAAAACTGGATGAATGAAGCGCATGCGCCGATTTATTATAACGGCAAATATCATTTGTTCTATCAGCATAATCCGCAAGGTCCGTATTGGCACCAAATCCACTGGGGGCATTGGGTGAGTGACGACATGGTGCATTGGGAGAATGTGAGGCTCGCGCTTGCACCTGAAGCAGGTACTCTTGATCCTGATGGCGCATGGTCGGGAAGCGCAGCCTATGACCGGGATGGCAACCCTGTTCTCTTCTATACCGCCGGTAATGACGCTTTATCGCCGAACCAGCGAACAGGGCTGGCAACACCGGCTGATTTGTCGGATCCTAATTTGGAGAAGTGGGAGAAGTACCCTGAACCGGTTACGGAGCAGAATGGTAACGGTATCCATAATGAGTTCAGGGACCCGTTTGTGTGGTATGACCAAGAGACGGATAAGTGGTATCAGCTGGTAACCTCCGGTTTGAAAGATTTCAGCAGCGGCACGGCTCTGGTATATGAATCCAACGATATGTACAACTGGGAGTATAAGGGGCCACTATACATCAGTGACAGAAACTTGTATCCCGAACTTGGTACGGTATGGGAACTGCCGGTGCTGCTGCCGTTAGGACAGGATAGCACAGGCAAGCAAAAGTATATTTTTATGATTAATCCGCATGAGAAACCGGAGCAGGTTCCGCCGGCGAACGATGTGAAAAGAGATGTTGAGGTGTTCTATTGGATTGGAACCTGGGACCGGGATCACTTTAAATTCATACCCGATCAGGATGCTCCATCCAAAATGGATGTGGGTGATGGCTATTTAACCGCAGAAAGCGGTATGGTCACCCCTGACGGAAGAACGGTCGTGTTCTCCATGGTGCAGAATGTAAGAACACCGCAGGCTGAATACCAAGCCGGATGGGCTCATAATCTGGCGCTGCCGGTTTCTCTGAGTTTGGATGAGCAGGATGAGCTGCGCATTGAGCCGATTCAGGAATTACAGAGTCTGCGGGGTGCCAAATTGGTTGATTTTGCGGACAAAAATCTGGAGAAGGCCAATCAATTGATTCAAAATGTCAAAGGCGACCTGCTGGAAATTGTGATGGAGATTGATCCGGGCGAAGCACAGAAATTTGGACTTAAAGTACGGCGCTCCGATAACGGCCAAGAGGAAACGCTGATTTACTACGACAAGACGGATGGAACCTTTAACGTGGACCGGACCAAGAGCAGCATTGACCCGGATGTGCGCGGTGACGGTATTCAGGGCGGATATGTGGATTTGGACGGAGAGAATCTGAAGCTGCATATTTATCTGGACCGCTCGGTTGTAGAAGCTTTTGCGAATTACAAGAAAAAATTGACCACACGTGTCTATACAGGAAGATATGATTCCTTGGGCCTCAAGGTGTGGGCCGACAACGATATTACGGTCAAGTCGATGGAAGTATGGAATATGAATGCTTTGACAGGTGAACCGGCTGCTCCTGTTGATGTGCCTGACAACTGGGACAATTCTGTATACACCGATATTACGGATCTGCCTAACCATGATTTTGCCACAGGAGACTTATCGGGCTGGATTACAGAAGGAGACGCCTTTCAGGATGTTCATGTAACGGATGAACAGTTTTTCTGGGAGACGATCTATTTCAATCCGTCGCATAAGATTCCTGGCGGCTATCATTTGTGGGGCTTTAATGAGGAGGCTGGCGGCGACAGCTTGACGGGAACCTTGAAATCACAGCCTTTCGTCCTTGGCGGGAACGGCAAGATCAACTTCCTGGTCAGCGGCGGACGCGATATCGAAAAGCTGTACGTGGCGCTGGTCCGGGCATCGGATGGAAAGGAGCTGTTCAAAGAGACAGCCACGAATTATGAGGAGTATCAACGTAAAATATGGGATGCATCGCAGTATATCGGACAGGAGCTTTATATTAAGGTGGTTGACCAATCCACAGGCGGTTTCGGACATATTAACGTGGATGATTTTAATGTACCGGTTAAGGTGCAAAATCCTACTGACCCGACGGACCCGACCAGCCCAACGGGTCCAACTGACCCGTCTGGCCCAACAAACCCTTCCGGTCCAATCGGTCCAAGCGATTCAACCAGTTCTCCGAGTCAGCCTGTAAATCAGAAAAGCAAACCGGACAGTCAGGGCAGCTTGTTATTCGAGATGGAAAAAGGAGAGCGACAGGTACAGTTCCTTGCGACGCTGGCAGCAAATGAAGGTAAGAATGCCCTGAAGATCAAACATACAGATGTGGAAATTGAAATTCCCGCAGACGTATTAAAGGATTTACAGTCAATGGTTACCGGCAGCGAGTTGCAGCAGGCAAAGATCTCCTTTGAAATGGAAACTTTAACTTCAGAGCAGAGCAAAGAGCTGGTTAGGCAAGCTGGTCAGAGAAATCAGGCAGCCATTTCAGTGGCCGGAGAGATTTACGAATTTAAATTGTCTATTGTAAAGCCCGATGGAACGAAACTAACGCTCGAGAAGTTTTCCCAACCCGTTACTATCAGATTGAATGCGCTGGAGAATTCTCGTCAAGATTTAACGGGCATTTATTACATCGCAGATGACGGCAGACTGGAATATAGGGGTGGAACCTATGTGGACGGTAAATGGACGGCAGGTGTAAGACATTTCAGTAAGTATGCCATCCTTACTTATGATAAATCATTTGAAGATTTCCATGCCTCCTATTGGGCCCATGATGTTATAAAAAGGATGGCTGCGAAGCAAATTGTTCTGGGTGTGAGTGAAGCTGCATTCGCTCCAATGCAAAAGGTAAGCAGAGCTGAGTTCGCTTCCTTGATTACTCGCACACTCGATATAACAGGGGCGAATTTCACCATATGCAAGGATGTAGCACCCACGAAGTGGTATGCTTCTTCTATTGCAGCTGCATACGAAGCGGGGATTGTAACCGGAAGAAGCACGGATACCTTTTCGCCGGAGGACACCCTAAGTCGTGAAGAAATGGCGTCCATGATTTACAAAGCATATCTGTTTCATACAGGACAGGAGGATGTTGTTAACCGTCGCCAAAGCAATTTCAAAGACGACGCTACAATAAGCGGTTGGGCTGCAGATGCAGTGGCTGCCTTAAAGGAGCTAGGATTAGTTAAAGGGCGCGGTAACCAGTTATTCATGCCTCATGAAACTGTGAACCGTGCAGAAAGTGCGCAAATTATCTCACTGCTACTTGATGTATTAAATAAATAACAGTTAAGAGAAAGCCGGAGTAGCAAGGTTATGTCAGCCGCCTTCGCTATAACTCCGGCTTTCTCTGCATTATACCGAGAATCATACTACGAAAGAAGGAGTTCACACCGACATACAGCTTTGCTGAAATCCTATGCGGATAACTTACTATGCGGATTGCTACAGCAGAAACTGATACCGGCCGCCGATAAAATATTGCTTGCCCGTATGAACCGGCTGGTTATTCTGATCGCAAATGACGGTTCTCATGTAAAAAAGCGCTTCGCCAATCGGAATCTCCAGCAGATTGGCCTGCTGCTCATCCGCGAGCGCGAGCTTCAGGATCGTTTCGCCCGGCTTGCCGGGATCGATCTGGTATTTGGTGCGCAGCAGATCATAAAGGGAACCGTCCAGCGGCTCATGCATCAGAAACGCAAACCGGCTGTAGTCAAAATAGTTATTCTCCAGCATAAGCGGCAGGCCGCCGGCGTATCTTTTGCGCTGGATGTACAGCACCTGGTCACCCGGATGCAGCCGCAGCCGCTCGGCGGTGTCATGATCCGCCTTCAGAAGCTTGCGCTCGGTCACAAAACTCTGGGAAGGAAGCCCGCTAGCTTGGCACGCGGCGGAGAAGCTGGCGGCATGGCTGATTTTGCGATCGGCCCGGGACGTGTTGACGAAGGTGCCTTTGCCCTGCCGCTTCACCAGATAGCCTTCCTGAACCAGCTCCGCAACGGCTTTGCGCACCGTGATCCGGCTGACCGAATACATCCTGCTAAGCTCCGTTTCGGTCGGGATCTGGCCGCCTTCCTTGAGGGTCCGGTTTTGAATGGCGGACTGGATTGCTTTTTTTAACTGAATATATAAAGGTTGTTCGTTCCCCGCGTTTAACATGGTGCACCCTCGCTTATTATTTACATCGTGTACTCGTAATAGTTCATTTTTGATAGAGTTAGGTAGTTGTCTGGTGGGTATTACCATGCGGCAGTTTGTCCAAAACTTTTTGTGTTAGCGGCATAAATAAACTAAGAATGATACCTCCCAAACAAACGGTCAGCAGAGTGCCCATGCCAATAGGGCCATTAAAAATAAGGGCGGCAAGCAAAAAAGTCAGGTAGATCATGGTTCGAGTAAACAAAATATTAAGCCGGGTTACGGCTTGAAGTACCAAAGTTAACCGATCCACCGGAGTAGGCGCATAGTTCGTGTACAAATAGATGGATGTTCCCAACCCGATTGTAAGGATTCCGGCAGTATAACAAACAATCTTACTAAGCCATAGCTCCGGCTGAATCAAAGGGGTTAATAAATGGAGCCATAAATCGATGCCGAGACCTGTAATACAAGCCGTTAACAAGCCTGGAAATTCTGGTCTTTGCCGGGATAATCCCGAATTACAGCCAATTAGCAGAAGGGCAATCAGCACTTCCCACGTTCCGACGGAAAAACCGCAGTTCGAGGATAAGCCAACTAGAAGCGCATCAAATGGCGAAGCGCCAAGATCAGAGAGAATCGTTAGGGAAACTCCAAACGTCAGCACCATAATCCCCCAGCAAAAAAGGAAAAACGTTATAAAGTTAAATTTCTTTGTCTTTGCGAAGCGGGGGGTTATTCCGGCTCGGTGGTTTATGATATTTGTTTTGGATTCAGACATTTTTTAATCCTTCCCAAGTATGTTTTTACGGGGAATCTTCATAACAAAAAAAGAGACCGTTTCGAAATCTGTGACTATTACAAAGTCAGTGACCCATAACAAGTATAGTCAAAACTCATTTTGTTGTAAATACAACAAAATAGAATGATCTTTACCGGTAGTGTTATAGGGTGAATGCTGTACCGCAAATGCTGTACCGCAAATGCTATAAGGCGACGCGCTATGCAACAATGCTATGCAACAACCCCTCCCGCTCAAAAGCATCGGTCCCGCATCTTGGTAGTAAATAATTGTTCTAAACCTTCTACAAGGGTGCGTGTAAACAGCAAAAAGACGTGTCCCGGTTGACCGTTCACAACGACCATGGATTCCGGTACACGTCTAAACTGCATTCTTTTGTTCCAATCACTTTTTTAAAGCTTGCAGCATGTCATTGATATGATAATACATCAGCTGTCTGGCCTGCTCAGGGTGCCGTTCTTCGATAGCGATAGCGATTAAAATATGATAATTCGAAGCTTTGGTTCTCATATGCGGTAAGGTGTTGGTTTGCTTGCGGCCTTCGGCCAGCAGGGGATAAATGGATTCCATCATCCGCAGCAGGACGGGGTGCTGGGCTGATCCGGCAATCAGCCGGTGAAAAGACAAATCGGTGTCCAGAAACGGACCGCCGTCCTCCATTTGGCGGACCATGGCATCCGCCATTTCCCGCAGCTGCTTAACCTCGGCAGGCGTGGCTCGTTCGGCGCTCAACGCGGCCAGTTCCGGTTCGATCAGTAATCGGGCCTCCAGCAGTTTAACTAGCGAAATATCCCCGAGTTCCTTTAAATCAGCCGTAGGATCTTCCAGCAATAAGGGATCGTTCCGGACATACATTCCCCGGCCGTGTTCAATACTGACATTCCCCTGGCTTTCAAGTGCCCTCAAGGCTTCTCTGACGGTAGTAACGCTGACCTCCAGCTCCTTCGAGATCTGTTGAAGCGTCGGGATCCTCGATCCGGGCGGCCACTCTCCATCCACAATTTTCTTTTTAAGCAAATCTATCGTCGTAGTGAATGTGCTTTTTTTCATCATCGGCGTCCCCTGTGCTTCATATATAATCCTCATTTTAGCATAGACTTTCCTCAACCCGCTAATGCAATAGACATATTGACATCGGAATTTAAAGATAATATGATACCAGCATAAACATACTATCTATTTTTGCATAAACGCTCTTTCTTTATACTTTAACTGCTTTATTATGCGAAAAAGATCAGTTCTTTTCGTGTTCATTATCTGTTGAGTGAAATTGATATGATCTATTTTCGCATTTAGTTAAGCAGCCTATCAGCTGCTGAACCTAAGGAGGAGATCGGGTGGAGGTTGTAACTTTTGGCGAGTCGATGGTCCTGTTTAGCGGGGACCGGGAGTTGCCGCTGGAATACGTACATCAGTTTCATAAACAAATGGCGGGAGCGGAATCCAATGTAGCGATCGGGCTGGCCAGATTAGGCCATTCTGCAGGCTGGTTCAGCAAGCTGGGGCAGGATCCTTTTGGACGATATCTTTTGCAGAGCGTTCGGGGTCAAGGCGTGGATACGTCCCGCTGTACCTATACCGATGCTGCCCCAACGGCCGTATTTTTCAAAGAACGAAAGTCCGCCGGAAAAACTCAAGTGTACTACTATCGCCAAGGGTCAGCGGCCAGCCTGATGACGAAAGAGGAACTGGATGAATCTTATATTGCCCAGGCCAAAATTCTGCATGTTACCGGGATTACTCCAGCCTTGAGCCAAAGCTGCTACGAGCTGACGCTGCACGCGATGGATGTAGCAAAACGCCATCAAGTTACCGTTGTGTTTGATCCCAATATCAGATGGAAGCTTTGGACACGCGAAACGGCCAAAGCGAGGCTGACCGAACTGGCTGGAAAGGCGGATTATATCCTTCCCGGATTGGATGAAGGCGAGTTTTTGGCCGGCCGGCCGGAGCCTGAGGAAATCGCCGGATTTTTCCTTAAGCTTGGCGCTACAGGGGTTATCGTCAAACTTGGCAAGGACGGCGCATATTATCAGTCATCAACGGAGCGGGGGCATGTGCCTGCCATTCCCGTTCAGGAGGTAGATCCCGTAGGGGCGGGAGACGGGTTTGCCGCCGGGTTCATCAGCGGGCTGCTGCGCCGGGACACTCTGGCTGATGCCGTCTTAAGGGCAAATGCCGTAGGTGCCATCGTGGTTGGCGTCCGAGGGGACACCGAAGGGCTTCCCAATGAAGAAGAACTGCAAAGCATGCTGAGCGGGCAAACCGGTTATCAAAACGTTGAGCGTTAAGGGGGGGCAAAATGAACAAACAGGAAAAGGTAAAGCTGCTTAAGGATTCAGGGGTTGTTGCCGTTGTACGCAGACCTCCGTATGACAAGGCTGTGCGCATAGCGGACGCCCTTGTGGCGGGCGGAATAAAGGCGCTGGAGATCACAGTGGACAGCGACAGGGCACTGGAGCTGATCGCCTTATTAAACGAACGATACGGGGAAAAGGTATTGGTTGGCGCAGGGACCGTCCTGGACGCAGAAACCGCAGAGAAGGCAATTGAAGCCGGAGCGCAATTTATTTTTTCGCCGGTTTTGGATGAAGAAACGGTAACAACGACAGTCCGCCATGAGGTGATTTCCATTCCGGGCGTGATGACGCCAACCGAAGTATGGCAGGGCTACCGGATGGGTGCGGATCTGCTCAAGATTTTCCCCGGCTCTTCTCTGGGCGTAAATTACATAAAAGAATTGTCTGCGCCGCTCGGCCAAATCCCGATGATGCCGACAGGCGGAGTTACGCTGGATAATGTGGCGGAGTTTATTCGGGCGGGTGCGGTTGCGGTAGGGCTGGGCAGTTCGCTGCTTGATAAGCAGGCAGTGGAAGAAGAGCGGTATCAGGATATCACCAAACGTGCGGAACAGTTCATACATGCCATTCATCAAGCAAGAGAATAGGGAGAGATCAATCATGAAAATTACGAAGTACAGCACTTATATCGTCCCGCCCCGCTGGCTGTTTTTGAAAATTGAAACCGACGAAGGCATTGTAGGCTGGGGAGAGCCCGTAATCGAAGGCAAGGCTCATACGGTGCAGGCTGCGGTCAACGAATTAATGGATTACCTGATCGGCAAAGATCCGCTGCGCATCGAAGATCATTGGCAGGTCATGTACCGGAGCGGGTTCTACCGCGGGGGGCCAATTTTGATGAGCGCCATTGCCGGCATTGATCAGGCGTTATGGGATATCAAGGGGAAGGCGTTTCATGCGCCCGTCCATCAGCTGCTTGGCGGAGCGTGCCGCGATTCCATGCGCGTTTACTCCTGGATCGGCGGCGACCGCCCAAGCGATGTGGGCAGAGCGGCATTGGAGAAACAGCTGGCCGGTTTTACGGCGGTTAAAATGAACGCTTCGGAAGAAATGCAGTATATCGACAGTTATTCCAAAGTGGATCAGGTGGTGGAGCGGGTAGCTGCCATTCGGACGGCAACAGGGCCGGATTTCGGAATTGGAGTTGATTTTCACGGACGTATCCATAAACCGATGGCCAAAGTACTGGCCAAAGCGCTTGAGCCTTATCAGCTGATGTTTATCGAAGAACCCGTGCTGCCGGAAAACAACGAAGCGCTGCGTGACATAGCCAACCACACCAGTACCCCGATCGCTACCGGGGAGAGAATGTTTTCCCGCTGGGATTTTAAAACTTTGCTGCAGGACGGATACGTCGATATCATTCAGCCTGATTTATCCCATGCGGGCGGAATTACAGAATGTAAAAAAATCTTTGCTATGGCGGAAGCCTACGACGTTGCCGTTGCGCCGCATTGTCCGCTGGGCCCGATTGCGCTTGCTGCTTGTCTGCAGGTGGACGCGACGGCGCATAATGCGGTGATTCAGGAGCAAAGCTTGGGGATTCACTATAATGCCGGCAACGATTTGCTGGATTATATTGTTGATCCCGGCGTGTTCTCCTATAACAACGGATTTGTGAAAATCCCTCAAGGCCCCGGGCTGGGTATCACCGTCAACGAAGAATACGTAATCAGAATGGCGGCCGAGGCGCCTCACCGGTGGAGAAACCCGGTTTGGAGGCATCAGGACGGATCGGTCGCGGAATGGTAAAACCGTCCCCGGCGTTAATCAAACAAAATGACCCTGTAATCGGACAAGAGTCGGTTTGAGAGCCCTTTCATTTCAAATACAATGAAACTGTTCAAAGTATTTTCTCGGAGGGGAGAAACAAGATGATCCAGATTCCAAAATACTGGGAAGACCTCAGCGTGCTGGAGAAAAACCGCGAAGCGCCCAGAGCTTATTATATTCCTTATGCGGATGCGGAAGCTTCCCGCAAGCAAAAGCGGGGGAATTCCCCGTATTACCGGACCCTGAATGGGAACTGGAAGTTTAAATACAAGGAGTCCGTCCGGCAAGTAGACCATGACTTTTTCCGTAACGATGCGGATGTTAACGACTGGGATGATCTCATTGTCCCCTCTTGCTGGCAGGTTAAGGGATACGACCAGCTGCATTACACCAACGTCAATTATCCGTTTCCTTGCGATCCGCCTTATGTGCCGAATGACAATCCGGCCGGATTGTACGTGCGGGAGTTCAATATCTCCAGCGCTTGGGAGAACAAAAGCAAATATATCGTCTTTGAAGGGGTCAATTCCTGCTTTTATTTGTGGGTGAACGGCATCTGGGTGGGATACAGCCAGGGAAGCCGCATGCCGGCCGAATTTGATATTTCTCCGTACGTTCATTCGGGCAGCAACAAGCTTGCGGTTATGGTATTAAAATGGTGCGACGGCTCCTACATCGAAGATCAGGATTTGTGGCGGTTTTCCGGCATATTCCGGGACGTGTATCTGCTGGCCCGCAGCCCCGAACATATCGTTGATGTGTTTAACCGCGTTGAACTGGACCCGGATTCCGGATCGGGCAGTCTTACCTGCGAGCTTTCAGCTCTCGGCCAAGTGAATGCCAAGCTCGAATTCACCGATGCAAATGGAGTGCTGCTTGCAAGTGAAACCGTAACCGTCGACGGGGAAGGAAGCGCGATGTTTCAAGTCAGCCATCCCAAGTTGTGGAGCGCCGAGACTCCTTATCTATACAATCTCTACATTAGAGCCGCGGATGAGGTGCTACATTTTTCGGTCGGATTCAGGAAAATACAAATTGTTGACGGGGTTTTCCTGATTAACGGAACCGCCGTCAAATTAAAGGGAGTCAACCGGCATGATTCCCATCCGGAGCTGGGGCAGACGATCCCGGTCAATCATATGATCAAGGATCTGAAGCTGATGAAGCTGCACAACATCAATACGATCCGGGCGTCCCACTACCCGAATGATCCGCGTTTTCTGCAGCTGTGCAATGAATACGGATTTTATGTCATCGATGAAGCGGACCTGGAATGCCACGGGGTGTTTCATGCCGTCGGGGATTTCAATATGCTGACCCGGCTTCCGGAATGGGAGCATGTCTTTGTCGAACGGGCCCAGCGTATGGTGGAACGGGATAAAAACCATCCTTCGGTCATCCTGTGGTCGATGGGCAACGAGTCCGGTTACGGCGTCAATCATATGGCGATGGCGCGATGGACTAAGTCCAGGGATGCTTCCAGGCCCATTCATTACGAAGGCTCCGACCCCCGGCATTTTGGAAGCCCGGATACGGAAGTGCTGGACATCGAAAGCCGGATGTACTCCTCGCCGGCCTACATTGAAGCCTATGCGAAGGATGAAAACAGCACCAAGCCGATGTTTATGTGCGAATACAGCCATGCGATGGGCAACGGGCCAGGCGATCTAAAGGACTACTGGGACGTCATTTACAAGTATCCGAAGCTGATGGGCGGCTGCGTCTGGGAGTGGAGCGACCATGGCATCCTGACGAAAAATGCGGAAGGAACGCCGTATTATGCTTATGGGGGAGACTTTGGGGATCAGCCGAATGACGGGAATTTTTGCATCGATGGATTGGTATCCCCTGACCGGGTTCCTCATCCGGGATTGCTGGAACTCAAAAAAGTGATCGCTCCTGTAAGGATCGAAGAAGACGATTTGGCTGCCGGGTCTATCCGGGTTACCAATTTGTACGACTTCGTAGATCTCGGCCATCTTACGCTGTATTGGAAGGTTGAAAAAGAAGGAGAACTGTACAGTCAAGGCCAAACCCGGGTAGATGGGGTTGCGCCGCACTCCTCACAGCTGATAAAGCTGGACTATGATTTGCCGGCATTTGCGGATCAAGTTTTTTACCTCACGGTGACTTTCCGGCTGCGGGAACATACCCTCTGGTCCGAATCCGGACATGAAGTGGTTTCCGAACAATTCAGGCTGCCGGTGGAAGTCCGGAAGGCAGCTCAAGCCGCCTCTGGCATGGACGGACAGACGCTGCGGATTACGGAAAAAGACGCCTTGGTAACGATCGACGGGTTCGATTTCCGCTATGTGTTCGACCTGTATCAAGGCAGCTTTACCTCCATAACGAAACACGGAGTTGAAATGATTTACAAGCCTTTGGGCTTCAATATTTGGCGGGCTCCAACGGACAATGACCGCAAAGTGAAACGGCAGTGGATGGAAGAAGGCTATGACCGCGCGCTGCCTCATATCTATGAAGCGGCAGTAGCCGCACAGGATGAAAATTCTGTAGAAATCCGCGTCGTTTATTCCCTTGGAGGTTACATCAAACCGCCGCTGCTGCACGGTGCTGCATACTGGCGGGTAACTGCCAATGGAGAAATAGGGCTGAAAACGGAGGTTACCGTCCGTGAAGACCTGCTGTTCCTGCCCCGCTTTGGCCTTCAGGTTGTGATGCCGGCGGGCACGGAGGAGGTAGAGTATTTTGGAAACGGCCCTCGTGAGAGCTATATAGATAAAAGCCAAAGTACACTCAAAGGCAAATACCTGACCACAGTGGATGAACTGTTTGTCCCGTATATTATGCCGCAGGAAAACGGCTCACACGACGGCACCGAATGGGTAACCGCAACAAATGAACAAGGGATGGGGCTGAAATTTACGAGCGCCCGGCCATTTTCGTTTAATGCCAGCCACTATACACCGGAGGATTTAACCCTCGCCAAACATCATTATGAGCTTGTCCGGCGGGATGAAACGATCCTCCACCTGGATTACAAGATGAGCGGCGTAGGTTCCAACTCGTGCGGGCCGGAATTGTTGGAGGTTTACCGGTTGGACGAAAAGCAGTTCTCCTTCGAACTAAACATCCTGCCTTTGTTTAAAGAAGACTAGACCGTATTCTATAATGGTGTCCCTAATCGCGAGATTTTAAGGGACACCATTTATTCAAATTTCAGATGGTTTTTGTTATACTGTGAAGACTTCGTTTCCTATGGTATGGCCGCTAACTCTCTTACTAAAAGTCAGAAGAGGTATAACATGAAGAGTGTGTTTGAGAGGATGATTTCCCGCATCCGGAAAGCGGGCACCGTGAGAACCAAGCTGATGCTGGCATTCTTTATTGTGGCCACACTGCCGGTGGGGGCGCTTGCGTATTTTTCTTTTCATCAATCGTCCAAAGTGGTTACTTCCCAATTCGGTAGCTATGTGATTTATGCGGTGGACCAGCTTAAACTGCATGTCGACGGTAATCTTAAGCAGATGGATGTGATGACAGGCAACATTTTGTCCTATTTGATTGCATCTTCGATCATTGTAGGGGATGAAGTTCCGGCGACGTATGAGCAATATGTGGAAGAAAGAGACTTCCAGAACTATATTACGTCCCTGGAGAGCACAAATCTTGTTAAAGTGGCGGTCATTACGCCTTCAGGCAGAGTCATCGGAAATAACCAGATTAATGCAGACAGTCTGGCGGCTTCCGCCTTCTGGTCCGATAGCTCGAAATATAATAACAGGCATGTAATGATTCATATTCCCGACTATTACGCGAGCCCCGGCAGCGAATATATAATCAGCAGCGTGGTACCGTTAAACAGGTCCTTCGGGCTGCCGGAAGGGAGCCGGCTATTGATCGACATGAAAGCGGATACAGTGTTAGGTTTGATCAATTCGTTTGAAAAGGATACCAAAGCCCGTCTGCGGATCACAGACGCCTCCGGTACGGTTCTGCTGCAGACAGCGTCGGATGAGGGGATCCGGGAGGACGATAAAGTATGGTCAAGGGTCCTTGATACGGAGGGCTGGGTGGTCGAAGCAAGAGTGCCGTATAACACCTTTTATGAATCCTCATCGGTGATTTTGCGGTATTCCGCTTTTATCTGCACCCTGGCGATTCTGCTTGGCGTCCTTATGGCCAGCTTCTATTCGATCCGTTTTACGATGCCTATCAGAAAATTGGCCCATTCCATGCGCCGTTTCGGTGAAGGCGATCTGCTCATCCGTACGCCCGTCAAGTCGTCGGATGAACTTGGTTTTTTAAGCGAGTCGTTTAACAAAATGACAGGGCAAATCGTGGAGCTTGTCCATGAGATCAGCAGGACTGAAAAGCTGAAAAGTGACGCCGAGTTGAAAAGCCTGCATTATCAGATCAATCCTCATCTCTTGTTTAACACCTTAAACTCCATTCAATGGAAAGCCAAACTGGCCAACCGGCCGGACATCCAAAAAATGCTGCAGCACCTGATCGTCGTGCTGGATGGGAGTCTGAATTTTCAACAAACGGTCCTTCCCCTGAGGAAAGAACTCGAGATCGCCAAACATTTTATCGAGATTCAGCGTTACCGGTTTGAAGATGGTTTTACCTTTCAACTGGAGGTACAGCCCGGGCTTGAAGATAACCTGATTCCGCGCATGGTGCTGCAGCCTCTGCTGGAAAACATATTTTTTCATGGTTTTCAGGACGGGCAAGGCTATATTCGAATGCGGATTTTCGAGGAAAAAAATCTGTTGTACATGATCCTGGAGGACGATGGCGCAGGGGTTACACCGGAGCATATGAAGTACATCGGTTCCGGCCAAAAAGTGCCGGGTAAACGGGGCGGATTAGGCCTGCGGAATGTTGATGAACGGTTTAAGCTTCATTACGGGGATGCCTACGGGCTGACAATAGCATCCATCCGAAATCAAGGGACGAAGGTGACACTGACATGGCCAAAAACTACGGAAACCGATTCCCTATTAAAGTATTAATCGTGGATGACGAGCAGCTGGTGAGAAAAGGGCTGCGGATGACCATCGATTGGGAACAGCACCAGATGATCGTGTGCGATGATGCCCCGAACGGCAGCATCGGCTGGCAAAAATTTTTGGAGCATCGTCCTCACCTGGTGATTACAGATATTGTTATGCCGGAAATGAGCGGGATCGAACTGGCCCAAAATATAAGAAAGGTATCGCCGGACACCTCGATCCTGTTCCTAAGCTGCCATCGGGATTTTAACTATGCCAAACTCGGTATTCAATTAAACGTTCACGATTATATCGTCAAAACGGATATGGACGACGATCATATCCATGCATCCCTGAACCTGATTTATCAAAAGCATAAGGAAACCATGGAGAAACACCAGGAAGTTCCGAAGCAGGCAGCCGAGCAGCCGGACCGGACAAAAGAGTGCTTAAACGAATGGCTTGGCAGGAAAAGTTATCCGGCGAAAGAATTTCTTTTGGCACGCCTGCGCGGCGAGTGGAAATGGATGTTGTCTGCTTCGAGTCTGATTCATATTTATCTATCCTCCAAAATGGGGAGTTCCTCCGATTTCGCTTCTGATTCAGATTCTGCTCCGGCTCCGGATCCATTGTTGAAACGGTGGGAGGATCTGTCGCTGGCTTATCCAGGCCAAATGAAATGGCTTGAAGCGGGCGGACGCTCCGGATTCCTTGCCTGCAGCAGCGGCCTTACGGAGCTTGTTTTGTCCAAGCTGGTGGAAGCAAAAATCAACGAACGTGAACTGGAATGGCGGCAGTGCAAACCCGTTACGGGCGCGGAAGAATGGCTGGAAGCCTTACACCGGCTAAATCGTATCCGCCTGCTGGAGCAGAATACCCGATTGCTCAGCACGGCCCACAAGGAGGATATCCTTCAAGCCATCGATTTCATCGACGAGCATCTGGACCAGGACGTCCGGGCGGCGGATGTCGCAGCGGTCATCGGCGTCAGCCGCAGTTATTTCAGCACGATTTTTAAGGAAGCTACGGGCTGCAGCATCATCTCGTTTATTGCGGAGCGCAAGCTGAGACGGGCAAAGGAGCTGCTGAGCGTAACCTCGATACGTACGGAAGAAGTCGCCGAAAAAATCGGGATTCAAGACGTAAAGTATTTTTCAAAATGGTTCAAGAAACAGGCGGAGGTTACGCCGGGACAATACCGTCTGCAAACAAAATGACGGCATAATCAAACAAATTGCTCCTGCCGCCCGGCTTAGCCGGGCATTTTTTTATGGATCGGAAAAGATCGCACTATAATCGAACAATCGTCGGTTTGAAAGCCTTTTCAAAGAATTTATTATAAATCATGTACCACACGATCTAATTGACATAGGGGGTTACCATCCGTGAAAAGAAAACGATTATTGTACGTCCTTATCACCTGTCTGCTGCTTTCTCTGCTGACGGCAGCCTGTTCTTCGGACAACCAAAAGTCCGCTTCCAACGCTCCGGCTGAAGGAAACGAAAAGGTGAAATTAGTAGTCTGGATCTGGGAGACCGCAAAAGACGGGCTGGATTTGAATATGGAAGCCTTCCAAGCCAAATATCCGAATATTGAAATCGAGTTCCAGACAATGAAGTCAACGGATTTGTACTCCAAATACCTGATTACTTCAAGCACCGGAGATGCAGTTCCGGACATTATCACTGTGGAATCCACCAACCTGTCCCAAATCGTTCAAATCGATTCCTTGCTTGATATCACCGACCGCGTAGCTCCTTACAAGGACAAAATGAGCGCTTATAAATGGAAAGATGCCACCAAGGATGACAAGGTGTATGCCATGCCGTGGGATAGCGGTCCGGTCGTCATGTTCTACCGCAACGATCTGTTCGCTAAAGCCGGTTTGCCTACCGCTCCTGAGGAGGTAGCCCAAAAAATCCAAACCTGGGACGACTATTACGAAGCAGCGAAATTGATCAAGGAAAAAACCGGAGCGATGATGTATGGGGATTCCAAGACCAACTCCAGCAACCGGATGTTCGAGTCGATGATGTGGCAGCGTGGATTGTGGTACTTCGACGATCAAGGCAACGTTGCCGTCGATTCGCCTGAAATCAAAGAAAGTGCCGATTTCCTGATCAAAATGCAAAATGAAGGCCTTGTCTTTGATGCCCGTGCCAACACCGACCCATGGGGGAATGCAATCCGCGACGGAAAAATCGCTACGGTGGTAGGCGGTTCCTGGCATGATGCCATCATTGAAAACCAATATTCCCCGGCGGATAAAGGCAAATGGTCTGTCACGATGATGCCGAAATGGTCCAAGGATGACAAGTATACAGGCGCAAACCAAGGCGGGGCGAACCTGGCGATCAACAAGAACTCCGAGCATCCGGAGGAGGCATGGCAGTTCATTGAATTTATGCTTGGCAGCGAAGAATCCCAAGTGAAAATGATGACGGATGCCGGATTGTTCCCGGCCATGCTGCTCAGTGACAATGCTTCCCTGGAGGAGCCGTCCGAATATTTTAACAACGAGCCGATCCGTAAGGTCTATGCCAATTCGTTAGCCAATACGTATCCGCTTGCGTACACGTCCGATTTTCCTATGGCCAATAAACTGATGACCGATGTCTGGGCCAAGGTCTTCCTGAACAATGTCAGTTCGGAGAAGGCTCTGAGTGAGATGGCGGCGGAACTCCGCAGCAAAACAAAGAGAAACTAATTTCATCTTGATAGGATTGGAGGGAATGATATGAAAGCATCCAAGTGGAACAAGCAGATGTTGGTTGCTCCTTACCTCTACATATCACCCTATTTCATCTTGTTTTTTGTCTTCTCGTTATATCCGATTTTGTATTCGGTATATATCAGTTTGACGGATTGGAATGGATCCGGTGAAAAGTTATATGTCGGGTTCGAAAATTACGCGCAGTTGTTTAGGGACAACGACTTCTGGCTGTCGCTTTGGAACAGTACGCTGATCTTTTTGATGTATGTTCCGCTCATGCTGTTTGTAGGACTGATTCTGGCGTCCATGCTGAATTCCAATTGGATGGTAGGCAAAGGTTTTTTCCGGATGGCGCTGTTTGTCCCGAATTTTGTGTCCGTTGTCGCCGTGTCCTTTGTCTTCATCCTGTTATTGAACACCCAAGACGGGCTGGTCAACAGCGTGCTTCGAAACTTAGGCCTGATCGACAGTCCGATCCCTTGGCTGGAATCCCCGTGGTGGGCCCGGTTCTCCGTCGCAATGATGGTGCTCTACCGCTGGCTTGGCTATAATATGCTGCTGCTTCTTACGGGACTGCAGAACATTCCGAAGGATTTGTATGAAGCCGCTTACGTGGACGGGGCTACCAAAATCAAAAGTTTTTTCTTCATTACCATCCCGTTAGTTAAAAAAATGCTGCTGTTCTGCACGGTGCTGTCCACAATCGGAACGTTTTCGCTATTTACCGAACCGTTTATTTTGACCCAAGGCGGCCCGTTGAACTCGACTCTGACTCCGGTGCTTATGCTTTACAGAGAAAGCTTCCAAAACTTTAATTTCGGTTACGCATCTTCCATCGCCGTCTGCTTCTTTATTCTCATGATGGTTATCTCTTTGCTGCAAATGCGTATCTTCGACGATAAAGAGTAGGCGGGGAGGATACTATGGAAAAAACAATGAAATTAAAAGCCGCACACCTTACGGACAGCAAACCTGTCTGGTCCTCGTCGCTGGCTTTTGTGCTCATGTCAGTTGTCTCGCTGTTTACGTTGTTCCCGCTGTTCTGGCTGTTCAGTTCATCGTTAAAAGACATCAGTGAGATTTTTGTCAATCCGCCGATTTGGATTCCGTCAACGCTGCATTGGGAAAACTTCAGAGAGCTGTTTATGGAGCGGAAATTCGGAATCATTACCTGGAACAGTTTCCTGCTATCCACGGCTTCCACAGTGTTTGCGTTAATCTTTTGCAGTTTGGCCGGATTTGCTTTTGCCAAATACAAGTTTAAAGGAAAGCAGTTTTTGTTCGTGCTCGTGCTGGCGTCCCTCATGATTCCGCATGAAGCGACCATGGTGCCTTTGTTTTCGATTTATAAAAATCTGCATCTTATCGATAACATTTGGGGCGTCATCCTGCCGGATTTGGCCAATGCTTTCGGAATTTTCTTTATGCGCCAATACTGCATGTCCCTCCCGGACGAGATGCTGGAAGCGGCGCGGATCGACGGCTGCAGCGAATTCAAAATTTTCCGCCGGATCGTGCTGCCGAATCTGAGATCGGGATTTGCCGGACTGGGGATTATCCTGTTCGTCAAACAATGGAATAACTTCCTGTGGCCATCAGTCATCTTAAGATCGCAGGAAAACATGACTTTATCGGTTGCCCTTAAAGCGCTTGAGGACAGCAACAATACGCCTTATCATCTCATCATGGCCGGTTCCGTTATCAGTGTGCTTCCGCTGATGATCATTGTGCTGATCTTCCAGAAACAGCTGATTGCCGGGATGATCGACGGCGCGATTAAAGGTTGACCAAGGACAGCCCTCTCAGCTTTGGCTGAAAAGGGCTGTTTTCTTTTTATTGATTTAACAAGGCCTTGAGATTATTAATTTCTTCCTTGAATACATCCACCGTTTTGCCCTCCGTAATCTGCCAATCTTTTTCTAACAGAGCAATGATTTCTTCAAGCTTAATAATAGCCTTGTCGTACTGTTTTTGTATTTTGTAGATGTGGACAATAGCTATGAAGGCATCCGTATATTTTGGATGGGGCTGCAGTTCATAACCTTTGGTATAAAATTCAACGGCCTCGTCGTATCTGCACAATTTGGCCATGCAGTCACCTCTGGAAGACCACGCAAGCCATTCCTCGGGATATTGATCTGTCATCTGTTCCCAAAGTGTTAAGGCTTGAGCAAGGTCTCCTTCTTCCTTGCAGATCAGTCCCTTGTATAATGGATACAAATAACCTGGATGGATGCTGTTTAGCTGTTCCAATGTTTCTTTAGCTTCAGTGCATCTGCCGTCTGCAAGCAGGTAGTTCATGAGCCATACATAGGCTTGCCAGTAGTCAGGATGACTTTGCACAAAATTGCTGTAATAGCCGATAAGTTTATGATGATTGGAGAAGTTCCAGTCAAAAATAATGCCATTTTCCGCATCCCGTAATGCGTTATGGTTTCGTTTGCTGTGAGGAGTGCAGTTCAGTGCATCCTTGGCATAAGCGGAAGCAATCTCGCGATGCTCCTGTGAACGTTGAATATGCAGTTGGGCCAGCAGAGTGAGCGAATGGCTTTTTTTATCGTCTCCTTTACCTTTTCCTTGAGGAATTGTTCGGCATAAGCGAAATCTTCAGCGGATATAACATGTTCTGTATTGATCATATTTTCAATCCGTTCAAAGTGGGTATCATCCGTTAATGCAAACAGCTCATCTATGGTGACGCCAAACAGCACAGACAAGCTCGGAAGCAGCTGAATATCAGGGAGGGTTACATTGTTTTCCCATTTGGAAATGGCTTGGGAAGACATATTCAGTTTTGCAGCAAGCTGTTCCTGCGTGATGCCCTTTTGCAGCCGCAGGGACTTGATCTTTTTTCCGATTTCTATATTCATTCGGGTAACCTCCAGTTTTGGTTGTGGCGACTAGTCGATTACATCTTATATTGGGCCGGAGATTCTCTCAATGACCGCTTAGTTAAATGAATTAGCTTACCTGTTACATGGCATAAGACAACGTAATTCTCGTTTTGGTTGTCATTGTCTCAACAAATGAGAAATGGTGATGTCCAAGCTGCTTGTAGTAAAGTTTCTACAGAGGCTTCTGAATGTATCTGAAGGGAGTAGGATTTATGCAAATCAAAATTGGCGTATGGGAGAGCCGGGAATTTCTTTTACCGGAAATGTTTCCAGGGGGACGGATATATAGCTGAATAAAAAAAAGGAATAGCTACGGTTCTCACCGTAATCTGTGAGAAAATAAAAAACGCCAACAAGAATCTAAATTCTGATGCGGATAAGATGCTTGCTATTGGGCCGCATACGGATTCAAATGATGATATAAAAGAAAAATTAGAGATGGTGGGAAAATTCCTCGATGTACACTGGCATAAAGAGAGAGGAGGGATGCCTTGAATTTAACCGTATACAAAAAATTTAATAGCATGTCAGCTTTTGGATTGACGGATGGCATGCAGGATAGTAATATGAAACCAAAGTAAAAACCTTTAAACTTTTTTAAAGATTTATGCAGTTTGTAAAAATGGCGAAGCTAACATGGTTTGTGCGGTTTCTCAGTCAGGGCTTAGATATATCATCACATGTAAAGATTTTTTATTTTCTTCAAAAGTTAAAACGTTTAAACTTTTGGAGGCGGTGGAGGCATGAAACCATAGATGAACATTCACGATGTAGCCAAAAAGTCGGGACTTTCCGTAGTCACCGTATCCCGAGTGATTAACAATTCGCCGTCCGTACGTGAATCCAACAGACAGAAAGTGCTCAAAGCGATGGAGGAGTTGAATTATCAGCCCAACTCGGCGGCGCGGAGTCTTGTGCGCGGCAAGACGGGAGTCATCGGGATGTCGATCACGAACTTTAACGACTCCTTTTATGACCGCGTGATCCGCGTGGTGAACCGGAAGCTGGCGGAACAAGGTTTTTTCTTAGCTTTATCGATAGCGGAAAATGAAGATGAGGGCGCTAACTTTCTGTTCCAGAAGGACCGCGTGGACGGCATTATCTTGTTGTCCCCGATTGAAGAAAAAGCTTATGTAGAGGAGCTCCGTAGAAAAAACATCCCGTTTGTCCTGCTGGATAACCAGTTTCAGCATGAGGATGTTCCGAGCGTCGTCATCGATAACTTCCAGGGCGGATATGAAGCGACCCGGCATCTGATTGGCCTTGGACACACTCAGATTGCCTATATCGGCGGGCCTTCGGTTTTTCTGAGTGTGGCGGAGCGCAAACGGGGATATATCCAGGCACTGGATGAAGCCGGTATATCGCCTTTCGGAACCGATTCCTGCGGGTTTACGGTGAGCGGCGGTTATGAGGTAGCCAAACGGTGGATTCGTGAAGCCAAGCTGCCGACAGCGTTTTTTTGCGGGGATGACTTTATCGCCCTTGGGGTGGTTCAGGCCCTGCGCGAAGAAGGAATCCGGGTCCCTCATGACATCTCGGTCGTGGGCTTTGATGATCAGCAGTTTGTGGGTGAATTTTATCCCCGCTTAACAACGGTTAGACAGCCTGAAGCCCAAATGGGCAGCATTGGCGTTGATTTATTGATGCAGTTAATCAATGGGGAGGTGATGCCGGCCGCGATAACGAAGCTTGCTCCTCAGCTTCTCGTCCGCGAATCGACCGCAGCTGTAAGATTAACCTGAATATTAGGAGTGAACAGATCCGTGAAGTATTACCTGGGAGTTGATGCAGGAGGCAGCAAGACGTACGCGATGATCGCCAGCGATGAGGGCAAGGTCATTGGCGTGGGCAAAGGAGGCAACGGAAATCATCAGAAGAATCGCAAGCAGGCGGAAGCCAGCTTGCAGAAAGCGGTCTCGGAAGCGCTTACGTCAGCCGGACTAAGCAAGGATCAGCTGGAGTATTCCTGGTTCGGCCTGGCGGGAGCGGACAGAGAAACCGATTTTCAGATTTTGCGGCCGATGATCAGCCAGCTTGGTCTTCCCCGGACGGAGATTTCCTGTGACACCTGGAATGCCCTGCGGTCAGGGACCGAAAAGAATTACGGGGTCGTGCTGATTTGCGGCTCGGGCGTGAACTGTGCCGGTAAAAATCGAGAAGGCGCTGCCTACCAATGCGGCGGTTTTGGTTACCGGTTCGGCGATTTTGGCGGCGGTTATGATTTAAGTCTCGAGGTATTCCGCAGCGTTCTCCGGGCCGAAGAGGGAAGAGAAAACCAAACGGTTTTGTCGGAGCGCTTAACTCAATTGCTCGGTTATGCCAATGTTTCGGAGCTCAGAGAGGATTATCTGGATCATTTCAGAGAACTGCCCCCTCATATTGCCGAGCTGCTGTTTCAAGCGGCAGAGGAAGGGGATCAGGTGGCTGCGGGGCTGCTGATCAAGCAAGGGGAGGAGCTTGGTTTGGCCGCGGCGGCGACAATCCGGCAGTTGGGGATGGAGGGGGACACTTTTGACATCGTTCTTGCCGGCAGCCTGCTGACCAAGGGAGACCGCTCAGGCATTATCCGGCGCGCCATTGAGCAGAAAGTGAAGCCGTCGGCTCCAAATGCCGCTTTACGGATTTTAACCCGTGAACCGGTTGTCGGCTCGGTTGTCCTGGCAATGGAAAGCAGCGGTCTGCAGGTGAACCGCGAGGTTCTAGACCGTTTATCCATGGAAAAAGTCTTTAATGCAGCAAGCAGGTGAGGATTAGGCTAGTGATCATCCCATCAAAATGAATAAGACGAAGGAAGGGTCTATCATGGAGGAAACATTGAAACTGGTTGTCATCGGAGCGGGATCATCGTATACGCCCGAGCTGATGGAAGGCATTATCTTGCATCACAAGGAGCTTCCCGTAAACGAAGTATGGCTGGTAGACATTGAGGAAGGACAAGAGAAGCTGCACACCATTGCGGAGCTGAGCAAACGCATGATTGCCAAGTCCGGACTTCCGATAACAGTGGTGGAGACGCTTAACCGCAGAGAGGCGATTGCCGGAGCAGATTTTGTCTGTACACAAATCCGGGTGGGCATGCTGGAAGCGCGCAAGTGGGATGAGCTGCTTCCGCTTCAATACGATGTCATCGGCCAGGAGACGACGGGTCCCGGAGGGATGATGAAAGGCCTGCGGACGATCCCCGTCATTCTGGATATTTGCAAAGACATCGAGGAGCTGGCTCCGGATGCCTGGCTGCTGAATTTTACAAACCCGGCCGGCATGGTCACTGAAGCGGTTCATAAATATTCCTCGGTAAAAAGCGTAGGCCTCTGCAACTCGCCAATCGGCTTTCAAAAGTGGCTTTCCGAATTTTTTGAACTTCCTACCGGCAAGATCTACTCGGAGTTTGTGGGCATCAACCATTTGCACTGGGTATCGGATGTCGTGATTGACGGAAAAAGCAAGCTGCAGGAGCTGATTGATTACCCCCAAAGCTACAAGGCAAGCAATGTGCCGTTTGATTCCTGGGACCACCGGTTCCTGAACGGACTGCAAGCCATCCCCTCCTATTATTTGAGCTATTACTACATGACGGACGACATGCTGAAGGAACAGAAGGAAGCGGCGGCTTCAACCGGCTCACGTGCCGAAGTAGTGAAGAAGGTCGAGGAAGAGCTGTTTGAGCTGTACCGGAACGTGGAGCTGGAGGAAAAGCCGAAGCAGCTGGAGCAGCGCGGCGGAGCCTATTACTCGGAGGCGGCCGTACTGCTGATGCGGTCCATTCATAATGATTCCCGCGATATCCAGACGCTGAATGTACGGAATAACGGAATTATTGACTTTTTGCCGGAGGATGCCTCCATTGAGGTGAACTGTGTGGTGACCAAGCAGGGCCCGCTGCCGATTCCGCTGCAAAAAATCCCGCCGTCCGTAAAAGGTCTGCTGGCCGCGGTGAAGCAGTACGAAAGCCTGACGATTGAGGCGGCCGTCCGCGGAGACCGTGATATTGCCCTGCAGGCCATGGTTCATCATCCCCTGGTGCCTTCGGTCACCGTGGCTGAACAGCTGCTGGATGAAATGCTGGAGAAAAACAAACCGTATCTGCCGTTGTTTCACTAGAAGGCGCCAGAGGAGGAATAGCGGATGAAGGCGGCCGGAACACCAAGTAAATGGAAAACATTTGTCAGCCAATGGGATTTACAGTCTATGGTTTGGCCCGGGATTATTTTTGTGGCAATATTCAGCTACATTCCGATGTATGGCGTGATTATGGCGTTCCAGCAATACGATATTTTTAACGGCATTCTGCAAAGTCCATGGGTGGGCTGGATGAATTTCAAAATGTTTTTCCAGGCGCCGGAATTCTGGAATGTGATGCGCAATACCCTTGTCATCAGTTTGCTCAAGCTGATTATTACCTTTCCTGCTCCGATCCTGCTGGCACTGATGCTGAATGAAGTTGGACATATGGGCTTTAAACGGTTTATCCAGACGGTCAGTTATTTGCCTTATTTCCTGTCCTGGGTTATTGTATCCGGTTTCGTGTTTTCACTGCTGTCTGTCGACAACGGAACGGTGAACTATCTGCTGGAGCGGTTCAACCTGATCCACGAGCCGGTGAACTTTCTGGCAATCCCGGAATACTTCTGGTCGATTTTAGTGAGTGTCAATGTGTGGAAGGAAGTCGGGTTTGGAAGCATTGTGTATCTTGCCGCGATCGCGGGCGTAGATCCAACCCTGTACGAGGCCGCCTCAATAGACGGTGCAAGCCGGTTTAGACAGATTTACTTAATTACGCTCCCCAGTATCGCTCCGGTCATTATCATCTTTATGATTCTAGCCATCGGCAATCTGCTCAGTGCGGGTTTTGAGGACATTTTGCTGCTGGCAACCAACCCTGTCCTGCGCCCTTACTCCGATGTAATCGACACCTATGTGTACCGTGTGGGAATATTGAATGCCAGATTTTCTTATGCGACTGCGGTAGGGCTGTTCAAAGCGGTGATCAGTGTGCTGCTGCTGGTGACGGCCAACAAAATCGCCCGCAAGGCAGATGTTAGTCTCTGGTAGGACGTTACAACCTATAGGGGGGATGAAAAATGAGACTAAGCCTGGGCGATAAAATTCTGCAGCGCATCAACTATATCCTTCTGGTCCTGCTGGCGGTGATCATGCTTTACCCGTTTTGGAACGCGCTGGTGATCTCCTTTAACCAGGGGAGCGACACGGCGCTCGGCGGTGTAACCCTGTGGCCGAGAGCTTTTACGCTGGAGAACTACTACATCGTGTTTCAGGATGACCGCCTGCTGAATTCCTTTTTGATTACGATTTTAAGAACCTTGAGCGGCACGCTGTTGTCCGTCTTTTTTACGGCACTGCTAGCTTACGGGATGTCCAAAAAAACACTGCTTTACCGCAAGCAATATATGGTGTTTTTCATGATTACGATGTTTTTTAGCGGAGGACTTATCCCCACTTATATGCTGATCCGCTCGCTGGGGATGCTGGACACGTTTTGGGTGCTGATTATCCCGGGCATCATCAGTGTCTATAACATGATTGTCATCCGCACCTTCTTTTCCGCTCTGCCCGACGGGCTGGAGGAATCGGCCAAAATCGACGGCTGCGGCAATTACGGCATTTTCTTCCGGATTGTCATTCCCGTCTCCGGCCCGGTGCTGGCTACCATTGCTTTATTTACGGCGGTGGGGCATTGGAACGACTGGTTCACGGGAGCGATCTATATAACAACCGATCATCTGCTTCCGATACAGACTCTGCTGCGGCAAATTATGAACTCCAATATTATGACCGAAATTGGCTCATCGAACGCCATTGCGTTGGATCATATGAACCGGAACCGGACGATTACGACAAAGTCGCTCACCATGGCTACAATGATGGTCGCTACGGTTCCGATTATTTTAACGTACCCTTTTCTCCAAAAATATTTTGTTAAAGGCGTCTTAATCGGTTCACTGAAAGAATAGCAGTCCCTCCATATTGTGTAGAAAGAAGGGGAATTCATGTCCAATCGGTTCAAATGGGTATCGCTTCTGATGGTCTCTATGCTGCTGTTCGTCACGGCCTGCAGCGGAGACGGTAAGTCTGACGCTTCGCAGAACAATTCGAACACTGAAGCAGCCGCAGATGACGGCAGCGGAATCAAGCCCGTAACCTTCAGCTTTTATGGAAACTATGACTGGCTTACGACGGCGCCTTGGGGAGAAAATGAGGCGACCAAATGGATTCAGGAGAACCGGAAGGTCACGGTGGAGCCGGTGCAGTCCGGCGGGGCGTCCGCGGAAAAGCTGAACACGCTGATTGTCAGCGGCGATCTGCCGGATGTGATTTTTACCGACAGGGGAGCAACGGTGGAACGGCTGGTGCAGGCGGGAAGGCTGGTTGCGCTGGATGAATATTATGAGAAATACCCGAACTTCAAAAAATATGTAAAGGAATCCACCCTGAACCTGCTGCGGTCCGAGGACGGCAAAATCTATCAGATCCCGAACTGGTATACCTCGGGGCAATTCGGCAACGGCGGCTGGATGGTTAATAAAGAGATATACAACGCGCTTGGCAGACCGGCGCTGGAAACCTTCGACGACCTGTATCAATATTTGCTCCAGGTGCGAGACAAGTACCCGGATGTAGTCCCGCTTGAAGTGGGTGAAAAGGGCGCGGGACTTGAAATTATGTATGGCGGGTTTAAGGAAAATGCCACCAGCAAGTTCATCTCGCTCCTGGGATATCCGGAAGGCGACAAGCTGCTTCCTATCTATGACGATCCCGCTTTCAAGGAAATGATGCTGTATACCAATAAGCTGTTCCGTGAACGGCTGATTACCCAGGATGCGCTGCAGCAAACACAGGATGCGGTCAAGGAAAAGGTGAATACCGGCCGGGTGGCGGTTATGGTCGAATCCAATATCACTACGTACGGAGCCGAGGGGCACCGGGCGCTGACAGCAAGCAAACCGGACAGCGGATATGAAATTATTTGGCCGGTTCACAAAGCCGGATTGGACAAAAACAAGGTGTTTGTAAGCGGCTTTGAAACGCTGGGCTGGAACGTCAATGTAATTACAAAGCAGGCGAAGGACCCGGAAGCCATCTTTGCTTATTTTGATTGGATAACAGGCCCGGAGGGGCAAAAGGTGCTGTTCTTTGGTCCAAAAGGTTTGTACTGGGATGAAGAGGATGCCAACGGGGCGCCGATTCCCAACGAGAAATACAAGACGACTCCTGCCAACGAACGGACGGAAACGATGCGGAAATTCGAGGATTTTAACTGGGCGGGCAATACCACCTTTATCGATACGGCAAAAATGAGCCTTGAGGCGTCGCTGTCCGACAACCAGAAATCGTGGGAAACGGTGGCGCAGTCCACAGTGACCTGGAAAACCGCTTTAGACATCACGGAATTTGTGAACACCGACCCGGTTCCGGAAACGGAGACCGGCATCATCGCCCAAAACATTCATGATATCCATACTCTTGGTTTTGCGCAAATGGTGCAGGCGAAGTCGGATGAAGAAGTGCTGGCGGCGCTGGAGACGGCCAAAAAGAACGCTGAAAAAGCAGGCCTGGATAAGCTGCTTCAATACAAAACGGAAAAGTGGCAGGAAAACGTCAAGAAAATGAACGCGAACTAGACTGAACTATGGCTAGACAGGAAAGAGGAGCAGGCACGGAGGCCCTTTGGTGCTGCAGGAGCGAACGCAGCTGCCTTTGTCTTCGGAGTTCTACGTTCTATGCAGACTGAACGGCTGAAATACAGGATGGCGGGGATGGCACGGAGGCAATTTGGAGATGGAGGAGCGAACGCGATTGCCTTTGTCTTCGGAGTTCTACGTTCTATACAGACTGAACGGCTGAAATACAGGATGGCGGGGATGGCACGGAGGCAATTTGGAGATGGAGGAGCGAACGCGTTTGCCTTTATTTTCGGAGTTCTACCGCTATCCGGAACTTCCATTCAAGAACTCCGAAAATAACAGCAACCGGAAGTCCCAAATTGCCGCAGTGACAGCCCCGCTCTACCTGTACGTCTTTCGTTCAGCCTATACTGGGCAGCGCTGAACTCCGAAAATAACAGCGGGCCGGAAGCCAAAATTCGCCGCAGTGACAGCTCCGCTTCACCTGTGCTACCGAAGTTCAGTCTATATGCGAAATAATTTGAAATACAATAAGACGATTATGGAGGCGAACATATGACATTTGCATGGAGAACAAAGTTCACAGCGGTGTTAAGTCTCGTGTTGATTTTCTCGATGATCGGCACTTCCGTTCCGGCCAAGGCCGAGGAGGGGAGCAATCCCCCTTTTGAAACGGAGGTCATTGTAAGAACGGTAAACCAGTTTAAGAATGCAGCGGATGTTCAGGCTTTTATTGAGATGTCCGAGCGCTACGGCGTGGATGTCATCAGCATGAACGTGAAGCAGGATGAAGACGATGAGGTTCCGTCCGGGCGGGTGTTTTATGACAGCGAGATCGCTCCGGTTGCGCAAGGCTACGAAAATTTTGATGCCCTGCAGGAGGTCATTACCGCAGCCCATGCCGCAGGCATCAAAGTCCATGCCTGGATTCCGCAGTTCCATGACCAGGAGGCTTTCCTGAAGCACAAAGAATGGCAGATGCAGGCGCTGGTTAACGGGGTCCGGAAGCCGTTTACAGGCTCCAATGGCAGCGAATATTTTGTCAATCCGCTCCATCATGAAGTGCAGCAGTATGAGCGCTCCATCATTCAGGAAGTGATTGAAAATTATCCGGTTGACGGCATAGTGCTGGACTGGATTCGTTTTGACAATTACAACATGGACGTCAGCGATTACACCGTGGCCAAATATAAAGCACAGTTCGGGTATTCCCCGCTCAGCATTAATTTTGAGGCGGATTCGCCGCAGCGGAAGCAGTGGAATGAATGGCGGACGGATCAAATCGGACAGTACGTAGGCGATATCCGCCAGGATATTTCCGAGTCCTCGAATCCGGAGGTGCAGCTTGGGGTGTATATTTTGCCGCCGGAGTTTACAGAGGTTGGTCAAAACGTAGCCAAATTCAAGGAAGAGATCGACTTTGTTGCGCCGATGGCTTATTTTGACGACTGGGATTTTAACAGCGATTGGGTTTACAGCACCGAGTACGGCATCCTGAAGGATACGAGCGACCGGATCAGCGGCACGCCGGCGGAAATTGTACCAACCCTGGATAATGATTGGACCGATGATGAATATCAGGAGGTTTATCAAGGCATTCGCGAAAATTATCCGGGTGTGAAACGCTTATCGTTTTTCTCCTACGGAGCCTGGCCTGAAGCTGAGCTGGCGAAAATTAATGAACGTGTAACCTGGCCGACACCGGACTGGTCGACACCGGAGGAACAGGACTATCCGGCCCAGCTGCCAGCCGGCTGGAAGGCAAGAAATATTGGCTCGGCGCCGGGAGACGCCTCCTACCAGTCTTCCAAAAAGCAATTTACGATGAGCAGCAGCTCGACGGATATTTGGGGAAGATCGGATCAGCTGAACTTTGTGTATCAACCTGTGAAGGGCGACACGGAGATCATTGTGCAGGTGCGGTCCACCGACCGTATGAGCGGTTGGGCTAAAGCCGGCGTTATGATCCGGGAGACGCTGGGCCGGGATGCGAAACATGCGGACATGATGATTACTCCCGAAAACGGCGCTACCTTCCAGTATCGCGCGGAGACTACAGGCAGCACCGTTGACCAGACAGCAGATGCCTCGGTTCCCAAATGGCTGAAGCTGACCCGGAAGGGAAATGCCTTCACCGGCGCGGTTTCGTCCGACGGAAAACGCTGGACCACGGTCGGAACCGTCCAGATTCTGATGAACCGTCAGGTATATATCGGGCTGGCGCTCAGTAATCCGGGGGATGACTCGGGGAACAAAGCCGTGTTTGGGAATGTGACGATTACGAATTAAGTCTTGATTTTTTACTCCGGATTCAAGTTCCGGGAGAAGCCCTCAGGAGAATGTCCCTTGCCAAGCCTCCCTTGCCACGCCCCCGTTAGGGCGGGGCAGGGGAGGTTTGCTTTTTTCGGGAGATAAAAAAGAAATGCGTTACAGCGACTTAGAGCTACCTATAGGTTCGAATAACCTTAAGTTTGGTTGAGGCATATAAGGCAAACAGGAACAGCAGCAATCCAATAGAGGCCATAACCGGGCCGGGGCTGAAATGATCCGAGAGATAGGAGACGATGGTTAGGCCAAGCGACGGAGCTACACTCATAATCGAACTCAGCGTGCCGAAAACTCTGCCCTGAAGCTCCTCCGAAATTTCCAGCCTGAGAATGGTGTTGATCAGCAGAGTGCAGAACGAAAAGGTGAGTCCGATCAGCAAAATGACAGGAATGGCTGCGGAAGCAGAAGTGATGAAGGATAGCAGGATGTACATCGGGCCCATACAGAGCAAACCGCCCATAATCCAAAAACCTCGCCGTCTGATTCTGGACCCGAGCAGGAGGATCAGGCCTGAACCCAACATATAGCCAAGCGGGATGCAAGCTTCCATAAGTCCGAACTGGAACGGACTGGACTTCCATACCTTGACGGCCATGACCTGGGTCAACATCAGCGATGGCATAAAAAATAGCGTAAGTGTCGGAAGCATAATGATCACTGCCTTGGCAAAAGGAAACCTCCAGATATACCGCATGCCTTCTCCCAGATCCTGAATAAACTTCTTTTTCTCTTGGGGTGCTTGATTGACGCGGGTTGGCATCGGCAGGGAACGCACGGCAAGGACCAGCAGAAAGGAGACAACAAACGTGAAGGCGTCGAATAAAATCGCGTCCGCTGCACCAAAGGCTGCTACAAAAATTCCTCCCGCCGAAAAGCCGACGGTTCGGCAAATATTTTCCGACAGGTTAAGCAGTCCAACGGCTTGCTGGACATGCTCTTTGCCGACAACGGTGACAATGGAAGACTGGTAGGCAGGCGACTGAAACAGGGCGGAAACGGTGGTCATCGCTGTAAGCGCGGCTACGATAAGGAAAGAAGACGAAGGGACAGAGATCACCAGAGCAAGCGCCGCAACCAGCACAGTGCTGATCAGGTCCGTAACCAGCATGATTGTTCTCCGGCTCATCCGGTCCGCAAAAGTCCCGCCAATAGACCCGACAAGCGAGCTGAGCAGCAGGTTAATGATCGTCAGTACAGCCATCAACTTGGCACTGCCGGTAGTCTGGAGCACCCAAAGGCTCAAGGCGATATTGTGAAAGGTATTGCCGAACTGAGAAATGGAAAAGGAACAAAGCAGCAGCAGAAATTTTTTGTTGGCCCATAAGCTTGGGGAAGTAGGGGCAGGGGCAGCAGAAGCAGAAGCAGAAGCAGAAGCAGAAGCAGAAGCAGAAGCAGAAGCAGAAGCAGAAGCAGAAGCAGAAGCCTCCTGTCTGGCCAAAACCGGATCGGACATTGTTATTCTCCTCTCAACTTAAGCGTTTAAGTTAAACTGTAAAAAAAATTAGCCAACATAATAGCAGTTAATGTTTTCCCCGGAGTCGTCCGGATGATCCAACAGCTTCTGCATAAGATCAAAGGCCACTTCTGATTTATCCCCATGAAAAAGAATTTTCTCTACGTGTTCCCCCAACATTTCCGGAGAATTACAAGTACAGATTACAGTGAGGCGTTCAAAGCTGGCCGTCTTCTCGATATAACTGCCAATGAATTCATTAATCACAATTGCATGCTTGAAGCGCCGGTGATCCGTTGCTGAAATCAAATCCTGAAGATTGCGGACTTCGAAGACCGCATCATCAGCCAAAGGAACACTGCTGCGAATATAACGGGCCAGCAGCAAGTTATTGAAGCTTTCCATAATTAAACAAACCTGCGACAGATCGTCCGGCAGGGCTTTTTCAAGCGCTGAGCGGTAATTGAACACCACCTGTTTGAACAACTTATCCTCAAGCATGCTGTCAATCAGAATCAGGGGAACCCCTTCGACAAAATGTCTGGAAATCGAGTAGAAGGACGTTTCCTTTACATCAATAAGAAATACAGCTTCCAGCTTGCGTTCGACGATTATATCCAGCGTAGGGTTGTCACCATCCAGAGAAAAAAGCAGCGTATGATAACCCGCAGCTGTAAGCCGCTGCTCCAGGGCATGAATAAAGACAAGTTGGGCATGCAACTTCCAATAGGGCATTTGCCCCGACTTGTGGACCAATACGCCTACCAGACCGGTTTTTTGATTCGCAAGCGAGCGGGCTGCCAAGTTAGGAATATAACGAAGCTCCTCAGCCAGCTCCAGGATCTGGCGCCGTGTTTTTTCAGGAATAGTCTGATTCTCCACTCGGTTCAGCACATAACTCACGGTCGCAACGGATACGTTGGCCCGCAAGGCGATGTCCTTCATCGTCGTCTTTTTCAACAATCCCGTCTCCCATCCGGCAATTTTCTAAAGATTAACATTTTGGCGGGGGAAGAGTCAATAGCTTAAGCGATTAAGTTAAGGAGTTGTTGACTTGCCCGAAGAGGTAAGACCTTTTTACCACTGTATAGCGATTAATGACATACACAGGATTTCAGGAAACCGGTATATTGGAACTATAAGGGAATTTTAGCCTCTCCTATCTGTAGAAGTTAGAGAGTTTATGCTAGATGCGTACCACAGCCGCTGTGATGACAGCGCAAGATACAATGAAAATGTAGGAAGGGAAATTAAATGATGAAAGTGAAGAGATTAATGCAAGACTTTGAAGAAAAAAAGACGCGGAACTATGAGGAGCTTCTGAAGGAAGAGGAGTCTGAACTGCAGAAGGTCAGCTTGGAAAAAAAGGATTCGAAACCAACGGGAACCAGAGGGATTGAAGCTAAGGGGTGATTGTGTGAACAATTGGAGCAGGGAGAAGTTCGAAAAAATCTTTAAGGAAGTGAATGCATCGGCAAGTTTCGAAGGTGCAGATCTGAATGTTGAAGAAAAGGAACTGCTGTTTCAGTATTTTTTCGGAAAAATCACAAATGAAGAATACGCTAAGGCTGTGATGGAGCTAGTGAAGAAATGAGCGCGGACAACCCCCTGAATCAGGGATGCGAATTCGGAAGCGACCCGCTGGAAAATCGCTGCGGCTCTATTCCGAATGGGGGATCCGGCGGCACGGAAGAGCGGAAAAGGAAGCCTTCAGGCCATGCCGGAAACCGCTGCCTTTGTTGTCACTTGCCGCCCATGCTCAGCTTAGAAGGGCGCTTAATCTAAAATTATTACTTTCGAGAGGGGAAGGCATAAGGCGTTTCGTTTGCGTATTTATGTCGTATAGGATATAATGAAGACAACAATTGAGTTTATGACTCACCCGGTGACGGGAAAAATCCCGATGTCAGAATTTCTTGACCAGTTAGTTAAAGAGGCGAAAACGGATGCGATCAAGCTACAGCTACTATTGTTCATCACACGCGGGTTTGAATTTTTAGAGAAGTATAGCTTGCAGCACGCGTTCAAGACGTATTTTGAGACCCACCGTGAAGATGGCGTTCCGTATACGATTAAATTAGTTAAGAATTTGGAAAGACATGTGCCGCTGATTGAATTTCGTATTAATTGGAGAGGGATTGGCGCTTTCCGGGCCATTTTCTTTGAACACGTGGTAGGCGATAATCAAATTCTGTTTTTTATTAATTGTGTGGTTAAGCCTGAGACGAAGGACCCTGCGTTTGAGCGTGCTGCAAAAGACGCTGAAATGGTGTATCAGCATTTTCTGACCCATCCCGAGGAACACATTACGTTAATAGGAGATGGTAAACATGACTAAGCCATTAGGCCAAAACTATAAGGACTTCATGGATAAAGCCCGAGAGATTTCGGAGGTTCAGGAATACCTGGAGAGCTTTTCCGTGAGTATTGGAAATATGGTCTTTGCAAGACGGATGCAGTTGAATTTGACCCAGCAGCAGCTGGCCGATTTGGCGGGGACGACTCAAAAACGAATTTCGTTGATCGAGTCGGCAAGCGGGAATGTTGAACAAAAAACGTTAGATAATGTTTTTCGGGCATTGAAGCTCAAAAGCCTGAATGCAAGCTTTGAAGAAATGTCTGCAACGGTTCAAGGATAAATCCTTGAGCCGTTTTTTATATCGAGACGGCGCGGTAGGTTCAAAGGAAGGGATGTTAGTTTGAGATTTATATGGTGGCAGATTTTAATTATTTTGAACTATCTAAAAAATAGGTCTATGACCGTTTACATCACAGACCAATCATTTTAGAAATAGCTTTGTAATCCGAAAAATCCTCTAATTTAAATGAAATCACCAAGTCCTCCACTTAAAAAACAAACCAACTCCATTAATTTATCTCTTAGGAAGTAGGCAATGGTTCTAATCTTTTATGACAATAATATTTCAATACTACTTGACGTGTGAATTGATTACAGATATAGTGTGAATCAATTCATACCCCTCGTTAAGGAGGAATCTATGCCAAAAAATACTTTCTTTCGTTTAGATGAAGCAAGGCGCGAAGAAATAGCTAATAGCGCTATGCATCTTTTTGTTGATAATCTTTACGAGGATATAACTATGAAGATGGTTTTGGATAGTTTGTCCATGCACCCCGGAACATTTTACCGGTATTTTGAAGACAAAGATGACCTTTATTGTCTCTTGGTACGTAATGTGACCCAGAAAAGAGCTGCATATTTTAAAAACAGTAATGAAGAATCCATTTTCCAGTTTTTCCTTGCTGGCTTATTTGATAACGTTAATGACATTGTGACCGAGCCGCTGAACGAGTTGGAAATCAAACTCACTGAAACACTTTTGTACATTCCTGAGAATATTTTGCTTAAAATATACCTGAATGTGCTAAAGGGCGAGTCATTCCCCTTAATCAAAGGCACTTTGCGCCGAATGAGGGTTGATGGATATCTCCGGCCTGATATTGACGATGACCTGATTTCTTTTATGTTTGAGTCCATGCAGTTTAATTTAGTCATGTTTTTTAGGGAATTCGATATTAAGGACTCTAAGCTGCAACATAAGATTAGCAAATACTTTGCTGACTTTATGAGTCATGGGCTGGTTGAAGATCATAAATATTATGAGATTGTTAGCGGTCTCAAGAAAGCCAAGGAGTAGATATATATTTCACATTCGCCACTTTTATTAATTAAAGGGGGACAAGAATATGAAAATTTATGACGCATTTCCAAAACCAATTGGCGGCTATACTGTCGGTCGAACCCAGATGGATTTTGAGTATACGGCATCAGATCATTCAAAAAGAGAGCTGACAGCGTTTGTGTACTATCCGTCTGACAGTAACGAAGGTAAAACTACATCAACATATATGTTTCCTGAAGTCTACGAGATGTTAAAGGAGCAGCCACTTGTCACTGCGTATCTTAAAGGGGAGGGTTTTTTCTCTATAGATATCAAGACCCAGTGTTACGACGACCTTGCTCTCTCCAGAAAGGAAAAGCGCTATCCGGTGTTATTCTATGTCTGCGGCGGGGGCGGTTCTCCGGAATGGGGGACAGTGCTCTGTACGGACTTGGCCAGTATGGGATATGTTGTGGTAAGCATCGGCCATCCGAATAGTACGATGTATAAACGTAAAGACGGACGCCTGTTTAATGTGTCCAACGGTTTTTCGGAGGCCATAAGAGCGTTGTCTGAAGATCCCGAGATGCTGGTGCTGGCTGGTAAGATGGAAATGCGGCCTGACGATGAAACGGCCGTTCAGATGTGCCGTAACGTGCTTGCACTCCCGGTACTTGCCAAGTTAACAGAGTTTAGTGAGTTACAGGCAGAAGATGTACGGTTTGTAGCCGATTATCTGTACAAACTGGACGCTGAAGAGCTGAAGTCCATCTTTACAGGCAGATTGCTCTTAGACACCGGCATGGGCATCGTCGGACATTCTTATGGAGGGCTCACGACGGCGATGGTGTGCCGGGACGACGACCGGTTCACCTGCGGGATTGGCTTGGATAGCGGTGCGTTTGGTCTTCTCGATAGCGACCTTAAAAAGCCCTTCCTGCTGCTGTTTCGTGAACCCAACTACAACATGAATGCGATCATTGGCGCTAACAATAGCAGGGAAACCTATTATTTTTCTGTTGATCGTGTTGCGCATTTAGACTACTGCGACATCGTGTTTACCGGTGTTAATGAGGAACTCAGAGGCGAACGGGATGCTATGGAGATGCGAAATCTTGTTACAGACTATACGAAGAACTTTTCTGATCATTACATCCTGCAGAAGGCTGCAAATGTGGAAAGTCTGGCATACGATGGCGTGCACTTGATCAGGAAGACCAGCAACAAGTGACCTAACCGAGAGGCTGCTGATAAACCATGTCAAACAGCTAGCTGTACAGACACAGAGCCGATAACCGTATTACACGGTTATCGGCTCTGTCTTATTTCAGGCATTATTTTTAATCGCGACATAACTATATGCCGATTTTTTCCGTCAAACGTTCTTTCTCCCGTCCAAAATCCTGCTATATACCCTTTTGCCTGTGCATTAGCATGGCTTTCGTGCCAGACGGTTTCATTATTGGGCTGTTTATCTCCTTCACCGTGAAACTGCAGGTTTGGTCGGGCAAACATCTTGTACTATACATGCGTGATCGCATATGACATAATTAAGGTGTTAGGAAGGGAGGTGATTCCCTTGACTGATGAACAATTGCTTAGAGTCGCGGTAACGGTTGCCAGTCTTCAGACGCTAACGGCAGTCCTCGGACTGATGAAAGCCCTGTTTGAATGGCAAACAGCCCGACAAAAAGCAAAAGGCCCCACCCGCCGCAAACGGGTGAAGCCATCAGCCAAGAAACGCCACCGGAAAGGATAGCTTTCCGGGGAAGGGTCGGGATTTGGCCCCCGCCCTTCCTAACGTTTATTCTTCCCCCATTCTAGCACACTCAGCCAAGGAAAGGAAGGGAGCGCCATGCTGATCAAAACGCTGATCGTTCTACAGATCGTCACGATGTTAGTTTCAATGGCCACGCTTTGGCTAAACTGGAAAACGGCAAGGATGAACAGAAAATGAACCCGCTGGAACATATTATGGGCGTTGATGAAGCTAGCAAACGATGGGACTTGTCACCTGCCTATATAAAGAATCTTTGCGCGGCCGGCAAGGTCACAGCCGTCAAGATCGGCAACACATGGATTCTGGACAAAGACCAATCGAACCCGGCACAGCCGGACCATCCAAAAAATTGGAGATCGAGAGTGACCGATCAGCCTTAAAAAGAGCCTTTCCGGATTCCGGAAGTTCTTTTTCTCTTTGCATACTTCGTGCTTCAGGCTAACTTGCACCTGGGTTGTCAGAATGGAATGGAAAACGAAGCCTTCTGGCACTGCCTGAAGCCACGGCCTTTATTGTCACTTCCCGCCCCCTGGATCAGCTTATCAGGACGCTGGAAATCGTCAAGTATGTTAGCGGGACCCCAATTAGGGCTTGGCCTACAAACTCCGACCGACTGCATTAGCAATAACCAAACTAGCAGAATTGGCTCCTCTTGGCCCATAATAAGTTGGACTGCCGGAACCTACGAACACCGTAACAGGAAAAAACGAAGTAGTACCGGGTGGTATCCGGTATCGTGAATTGCTCGATCTCTGTTCGCCTTAACGCCCGAAATGGGTAAAACTCTACACGATCTGTCCATGGTGCGGACGATTTCAGGGTGCTAGCATGAAAAAATAAACCGCCGTCCCGGTTCTCATACAGCGGAAGGACGGCAAGCACGCTGACCAGAAAGAAGGTATTTCCGGGATGTACACTTTAGCAGATATAACAAAAGTGCTGACGGAGGGGATGGCGAAAGGCGAGCCAACCGTCGACGGCTTGGAGTACGAGGCTTCGCCTGACACCGAAATACGCGGCATCGTCACCTCGTTTGTTGCATCACAGCATGTGATCGGGCAGGCGGCAGCTCTGGGAGCAAACCTGATCCTAACTCATGAAGGCGCATACTTCAGCCATCAGGATGATCGGGAATGGCTCGCTGACGATCCTGTTTACCTGAAAAAAAGAGAGCTGGCCGAACAGTCGGGAATTCTTCTGTATCGCTACCACGACCGCATCCACCGGGTCCGTCCCGACGGAATCACGAAAGGTCTGGTGTCGGCGCTTGGCTGGGAGTCCTTCGTCACAGATGTACAGCCAGCCTGGTCCATCGCCGAGATTCCCCCCGTGCCGCTGCGTGAAGCGGCGGAGCATATGAAAAAGTCGCTTGGTATCAGCTATCTGCGCGCTGCCGGAGACCCGGAAATGGAATGCTCCCGGATCGGCTTTCTCGTAGGTTACCGGGGCGGCGGACGCACGGCGGTCCCGCTGTTCCACAAAGAGAATGTGGATCTGATCATCGCCGGAGAAGGACCCGAGTGGGAAACGCCCGAGTACGTGAGAGATGCTGTGCATCAAGGCCAAGACAAGGCGCTGATCATGCTCGGCCATGCCGAAAGTGAAGCGCCGGGAATGCGGCTGCTGACGGACGAGCTGGCCGAGCGCTTCCCCGGACTGCCCGTTTATTATGTCGAAGACCGTCCGGTGTTTCGGGTGCTGTGAAGCGGCGTAGCAGCCTGCGCCAAGAGGCGAGAGGCAGCACGGGCCTGCTTTTTGGTTGATCTATTGCGGTGGGGGAGTAGACCGTCTGCACACCCGGTCACCTATGGAAGCTGTGGTAGGTTGAGCCTCACCCTCGAGGCGAAGCCGATCCGGAGGCCATTTGGAACTGTAGGAGCGAACGCGTTCGCCTTTGTTTTCGGATTTCTACTGCGTAAGGACTTCATCTAATAAAGAAATCCGAAAACAACAGCGACCGGAAGTCCAAATGAGCCGCAGGAGCGGCGAAGGTGCGCTCAGCAGTACCCTTGGTTCAACTGCCCGCAGGAGCGGCGAAGCTGCGCTCAGCAGTACAAGTGTTTCGGGTTTCCCCGTCAGAGCGGCCCTTCAGCCGCAAAATGCGGCCCCCTTTTACAAAAACAACCCACAGCCTCGTATCGCAAGCCCCGGTGGGACAACCGTCCCGGATAAGCATGCCGATAGGAGGCTTTACAATTTTTGTGTTTCCGCTAACCTTAAGTGTAGGTTCGTTGGATGCAGAGTTCGTAAGTGTTTGATGTATAGAGTTTGTTATATACAAGGACTGTGATTGTCCATGCGGCATCGGCCCGTCAGCATCGGCTGGCAGCCGCGGCACACAAGTCCCAATCGCCTTCCGGGGAGTGCAGCTTATGATGCGGACACGATTTATGTTTAGCAGCAGCGTCGCCTTCAAATGGATTGTCTCTTACGCGGTTATCATGCTGATTCCGCTGATTGTGAGCGCTATCATCTATGTGCAGACCAAGGAAATCGTTGAATACGAGATCCAGCGGGCGGGACAGGCCATGATGAAGCAGGTGCAGTACATGATCGACAGTGAAGTCAGCCAGGCGGAGAAGCTTGCGATGCAGCTGTCCATCGACAACGAGACGGCGAAGTTTTTGAATATTGAGTCCTCGGGCGAAAAAAGCCAAGCGTTTCAAATCTACCGGCTCCGCCAGGAGCTGGGACGGTACCGGACGAACAATGATTTTGTCAAAGGCATTTACGTGTACTCCGGCAAGCTGGACAAGCTGCTGACGGACGAGACGTATGCGGACAGCCGGACATTTTATGAAAACAGCCGTCAGTGGATCGGTATTTCTTACGAAGAATGGATGGCCGACATCCGGGGGGAAACGCTGGAGCGGGACGGGCGAATGCCCACCCTTACGTTTCACCGGTGGGGCGACAGCGTCGTTTTGATGAAACCGCTGACCACACTGCAATCCGAAGAATCGCTAAAGGGAATGCTGATGATTTTGCTCAACGGAAGCAAGGTCAACAATATGCTGCAAAATGTCGACTGGGTAAAGCGGGGCGACGTGTACATTATGGGCAGCGACAACAAAGTGCTGTTCCAAAAAGAAAATCAGTCCGGCTCCCATTCCGCCGGCAGCATTGCTGGCATTGAGCAGGCAGCGGCGGCCGGCTCCTTCCGTGAGATCGAGGATCAGGGCAGCCTGGTTGCCCACATGACTTCCGGTACGACGGACTGGAAATACGTCAGTGTGTTTCCCCCCGGCGTGTTCTGGGAGAAGGCCCGCGAGATCCGTAACATGAACGGTTTGGGGCTGCTGGCGTGTTTTTTGATCGGCGGCCTAGTCATCATCTATTTTGCGCGTAAAAATTACAACCCCGTCCGTGAACTGGTCAACGTATTCTCCGTACCGAAGGATGAGGAGACACACCGGGTGCTGGATGAATATTCGTTTATTCGTAAAAGCGTGCTCGCCGCCCTGCGCGAACGCGACGATATTAGCAGCCGCCAGTATAAGCAAATGCGCGTGCTGCAGACCTATTATTTGGCCCGTCTGCTCAAAGGGCAGGCCGAAGAGGGCTTGTCCATGGAGGATGCGGCAAGGCTGCATCATTTTAACTGGACGACCGACGACTTCGCCGTGCTGCTGTTCCAGGTGCAGCCGCTGAAGGAGAATGCAGGGTCAACTCTGAGCATGTCGCATTTTATCGTCTCCAATATTTTGAATGATCTGTTGGAAGACCGTCATCGGCTCAGCTTTACGGAAATGGACGGCGTGCTGGCCTGCGTGGTCAATATTTCGGCCGGACGCAAGGATAAATGGAAAGAGGATGTCGAAGAGGCTCTCGCCGGAACGTTGGATTTTATCGGACAAAAATATGCGCTTAGTCTAATCATGTCAGGCAGCGAGCCGCATACGGGCATCCGCCATCTGCAGCAGGCGTATCTTCAAGCGCTGGAAGTGCAGGAGTACCGGCTTATTTCCCGGGAAAACCTGTCGCTCTGGTATGGAGACATCGAACCGGCGGACACGGAATTTTATTTGTCGATTAACGACGAGGTGGTATTAGTTAACTTAATCAAAACGGGCGATCACGACGGCGCCGCAGCGCAGCTGGATACGGTTTTGGATCAAATTTTTGCGTCTCCTCTGCCGATTGAGCTAGTCAAATGTGCGATGATTGATCTGGCGAGCGCCATTATGAAATCGGTGCCCCAGGAAGCGCGGCCGCTATCTACCCGGGACGAGTGGCGCCCGATGAAACGCCTGTTCAGCTGCACGACGCGGGAGGAATTCCGGGAGGAACTGCTGGGCATGCTTATAGCGGCGTGCGGCAGTGTCCGCCAGAAGCTGACGGAGCTGTCGGGCACCCGCGTCGGGGAAGAAGTCTCTGCTTTTGTCAGCGAGCGGTATGGCGATGTGAATCTGAGCGTCTCGATGATCGGCGCGCAGTTTGGCCTCGCTCCCCAGTATGTTTCCAGGCTGTTCAAAGAACAGACCGGCCAGGGGCTGCACGATTATATCAGCCAGGTCCGGATTAACGCGGCCAAAAGCCTGCTGCAGGAAGGCGGCACCATCGAAGAGGTCGCTTCACGCGTCGGCTTTTCGGGCGGCAACGCATTTATCCGCGTTTTCAAGAAATATGAAGGGATCACGCCCGGACGATATAAAAATCTACAATAAGAGAAATCGATCTTCATTTTGGCAACACAGCGGCGGGCAACCTTAGGCCTGGCGCTGTTTTTTCGTTTTTCGCGATCCGTTTCGGATAATGAGGATTGTTCCGTAAAGGGCCCCCGCTATACAGTTAAGGTGCGCGCAAGATTATACCGAGATGGAGGGTAATGACCTGTGACCACACGGATGAAAAAAAGAAAGTTCAAAAGTCTGCTTCTGCTGACCATGGGCCTGGCGCTGATTACGGCCGGCTGCGGCAGCTCAAACAACGGAAGTAATGAAAGCGCTGCGAATTCCACGGCGGGCAATACGGAAACGAAGGATTTTGCTTATCCAATGCCCGGCAATGTGGAGCTTACCTTTATGAATGAACAGCTGGGGGGCACGCCGGAGCGTCTGCCGATCGACGATGAATACGAGAAACGTACAGGCATCAAAATCAAGCATTTGGGCGGTACCCCGATGACCGATCAGAAGTTCAGCCTGATGCTCGCTTCGGGAGAACTTCCCGATATTTTCCTGAACACCTGGCTGCAGTATCCCGGGGGTCCGGACCGGGCGGTGGAACAAGGCTACATTCTGAAGCTGAACGATCTGATCGACCAATACGCCCCGAATTTGAAAAAGACGCTGCAGGAGAATCCGGAAATCGACAAAATGATCAAAACCGACGACGGAACGTATTACGCTTTTCCGTTTATCCGTTCGGAGGCCGGGCGGGTGTACGGCGGTCCAATTATCCGGAAGGATTGGCTGGACGAGCTGAAGCTGGACGTGCCGGAGACCATCGACGAATGGCATACTGTCCTGACCGCTTTTAAGGAAAAGAAAAACGCCAGCGCGCCGGTTACCTTCCGCACGATGTTCCTGGGCGAACGGACCGGGGGCTTCGCGGGCGCCTTCAACGTCATGGGTAACTTTTATCTGAATGATGGCAAAGTGGTCTACGGCTATATGGAGCCGGGGTATAAGGATTACCTGAAAACAATGAACCAGTGGTACAAGGAAGGCCTGATTGACATGGACTTCGCTTCCATCGATTCTCCAACCGTCGACAAAAAAATGACGTCAGGCGAAAGCGGCGCCACCATCGGCTGGCAGTTCTACGTGGAGAAATATAATGCCGCTGTTCAGGAGACCGACCCGAAGGCGAATTTTGTCGCCGCGCCTTATCCGGCGGCTTCCAAAGGGGCGCTGCCTGAATTCGGCCAGCTGGACAACGCGTATGCCGGCACCAGCTCGGCGGCCATCTCCGCAACCACGGAGAATGTGGAAGCGGCGATGCGGTGGCTCGATTACGCCTACTCCGGGGAAGGAAGCATGCTGAATACGTTCGGCATTGAAGGCGTCACCTACAACCTGGAGAACGGCAAACCGGTGTACACCGATCTGGTCGTGAACAACCCCGAGCAGCTGGGCAGCGACCAGGTGATGATGAAATATTCGCACGGCACGAATTTCCCGATGATTCAGCAGGACAATGACCTGCCGGCAAAATACAAACAAACCGCCGAAGCGCTGGACGTCTGGAAGAAAACCAACCACGAACAGCATCTGCTGCCGCCGATCACGCCGACGGCGGAGGAAGCGGATGAAATGAGCAGCATCATGAACGACATCAACGCGCTGATCCGTGAGGCCGAGCTGAAAATCATCATGGGCAGCGAACCGGTGGACAGCTACGACGGCTATATTCAAAAAATGAAAGACATGGGCATCGAACGCGCCATTGAGATTCAGCAGGCGGCTTACGAGCGTTACCTGAAACGGTAAATTTGACGTGGGGCTGCCGGGACCAGTGGTAGCCCCAAAGCTTGCCGCCGCTGCAGCTGGCGGATCGGCTGAGCCGCGCCCATGGCGCTGCTGCCCCAGCCGCCCCGAAGCTTGCTGCCTGTGCAGCCGGCGGATCGTCTGGGCCGCGCCCACGGAGCTGCTGACGAACCGGCCGGCACCCCCAAAGCTTGTCGTCCCAGGGGACTGGACCCCAGGGATCTGGAAGGAGTGAAACTGATTGTTGAAATCCAAGCTGGGCAAAGACCTGCTTCGCAATAAATGGCTGTATCTCATGATTTTGCCTGTGGTCGTCTATTACGTGATGTTCCATTATGTGCCGATGTACGGGGCCATTATCGCCTTCAAGCAGTACATTCCGTCCAAAGGTATTTTGGGCAGCGAATGGGTGGGCTTCAAGCACTTCGAGGAGTTTTTTTCCAGCATTTATTTTTTGCGGGTAATCAAAAACACGATTATTCTCAGCTTCACCAACCTGCTGTTTGGCTTCTCCGCGCCGATTATCCTGGCGCTGCTGCTGAATGAGATCAAAAGCTCGCGGTTCCGCCGGATTACGCAGACGATTACCTACATGCCGCATTTTATTACGCTTGTTGTTGTTGCGGGCATTATCCGCTATTTCACGCTGTCAGATGGGCTGATTAACGATATCATCGCCTTTTTCGGCGGCGAACGGATTGCATTCCTGCAGCAGCCCGGCGCATTCCGGCCGATCTACGTGATCAGCGAAATCTGGCAGCAAATCGGATGGGGCACGATTATATACCTGGCGGCCATCTCCGGCATCGACCAGCAGCAGTACGAAGCGGCAAAAATCGACGGGGCGACCAAACTGCAGCAGATCCGCCATATTACCTTCCCCGGCATACTGCCGACTATTATGATCATGCTGATTCTGCAGCTCGGCAATATCATGAACATCGGGTTTGAAAAAATAGTTCTTTTATACAGCCCAAGTGTTTACGAAACGGCCGATGTGATTTCCACTTATGTATACCGGAAAGGCATTCTGGAGTTTAACTACGGATACAGCGCCGCGGTTGGCCTGTTTAATTCCGTCATCAACTTCTCAATCCTGCTGCTGGCCAACTATTTCAGTAAACGCACCAGCAAAAACAGTCTGTGGTAAGGAGGGGAACAACATGATCAAACCTACCTTGGGAGAACGCATTTTTGACATCGTAAATGTGCTGATAATGCTAATCCTAATTGTTTTGACGCTGTATCCGATGCTGTATATCCTGTTTTCTTCCTTAAGCGAAGGGAACCGCCTGATTTCTTTTAACGGCGTTCTTCTGTGGCCGCAGGGCTTTTCGCTGGAGGGCTACAAGGCGGTGCTGAGCAATTCGACCATTATGCAGGGCTTCAAAAATACCCTGTTCATCCTGACGATTGGACTGGCCATCAATATGACGTTAACCGCACTTGGGGCGTACTTTTTGTCCCGAGAGGGGGTGCTGCTCCAGAAGCCGATTATGTTTTTTATCGTGTTCACCATGTTTTTCAGCGGCGGGCTGGTGCCGTTTTTTCTGATCGTTAAATCCTACGGGCTGCTGAACTCCCTGTGGTCGCTCATTCTGCCGACAGCGGTCAGCACCTTCAATTTGATCATTATGCGGACGTATTTTTTGTCGATCCCCAAAGAGCTGGAGGAATCGGCGTTTCTGGACGGGGCCGGCCATTTTACGATCCTGTTCCGCATCTTTATTCCGTTGTCCATGCCGGTGGTGGCTGTTTTGATTTTGTACTACGGCGTGGGACATTGGAACAGCTGGTTTAACGCCATGATTTTCCTGAGGGATCAGGACTTGTTCCCGATTCAGCTTGTGGTCCGCAATATTATTTTGGAAAACGACAATGCCAACATGATCGGTACAACGACACTGATCCAAAGCCGGGATGTGGCCGAAACGCTGAAATACGCCGCAATTATAGTAACGACGGCGCCGATTCTGCTGCTGTACCCGTTTCTGCAAAAATACTTCGTCAAAGGCGTAATGGTAGGCGCGTTAAAAGGGTAAGGCACGCGAAACGTCATATCCGTCCATATAGAAGTTACTTTTCTGCATAGTACAAAATCGCGACTTGCGGTAGCATGTGGACGGAGACTGTCCGTTTTACCGCAAATTACGAGGAGGAGTCGCGAAATGCCGTCAATTCAGGAAACGATGCAATGGATCGGATCGGAAGCGTTTCAACATACATTGGGAGAATTATACGGAAATCAGCCCGGCGAAACCCGTCTGCAGGCAGACCGCTATCAGGCGCTGGTCCGGCAGTACGACCAAAGCTACGGCGAAGGGGATGTCTATCTGTTCAGCTCGCCGGGCCGGACGGAAATCAGCGGCAACCATACCGACCACAATCTGGGCAAGGTAATCGCTGCCAGCATCAATATGGACTGTGTCGGAGCTGCCGCAAAAAACGAAGACAACAAAGTCCGCATTCACAGCGTGACTTACAACGAGCAGTTCGTGATCGACCTGAACGCGCAGGTAGATCCGTCCAATCCGTCCAGTACCTATACGCTGGTGCAGGGTATCCTGGAAGGGTTCAAGCATTTTGGCTATGCCATCGGCGGAGTCGACATCTGCTTGACCAGCAATGTGATCAGCGCGGCGGGCGTCAGCTCTTCCGCTTCGTTTGAAATGCTGATTGGGACCATTTTGAACTATTTCTATAATGGGAATGCTATGGATATCGTCACTGTTGCCCGGATCGGTCAATACGCTGAAAACCAGCGGTGGAACAAGCAGTCCGGGCTGCTGGACCAGACGGCCTGCGGATATGGCGGCTTAATCTCGATCGACTTCCGTGAGGTAGGGTCGCCGGTAATCAAGGAAATCGATTTTAGCCCGATCGAACAGGGATACGATCTGCTGATCGTGGCTACAGGGGAAAATCATGCCGACTTGAGCGACGAGTACTCCTCGATTCCGCAGGAGATGAAAGCGGTGGCAAAGGAGCTTGGCGCAACTGTGCTGCGGCAGGTGGAGAAGCAGGATGTGCTCGGCAGCGTGCAGGCGGTCAGGGCTGCCGCCGGGGACCGGGCGCTGCTGCGCTCGCTGCATTTCTTCACCGAAAATGACCGGGTGGACCGGCAGATTGAAGCACTGGAGCGCGGCCAGGTGTCCGAGTTTCTGCGGCAGGTGACCGCTTCGGGCAACTCCTCGTGGAAGTGGCTGCAGAACTGCTACCAGGCTTCCACTCCCGCTTCCCAGGCGATTACGGTATACTTGGCTTTGACGGAGCTGTACATCGACTCGATTGGCGACGGCGCCTGCCGGGTGCACGGGGGCGGATTTGCTGGCGTGATCATGGCCTTGATTCCCAAGGAGCATTCGGCGGCTTACAAGGAATATATCCAAGCCTTGGGTGCGCCGGAAGTGTACAACGTACGCATCCGCAAAGCCGGGGCTGTTACAGTAAATCTGCTGAACTAACCGATTCCTTCCTTTCAAGCGCACAGCCGGGGCGGGCTCATGCCCCGGCTGTTGGTGTATAGATGGCCGGCTATCCGTCAAATTTGAATCCGGGGTGGAACAACATGCGGTCTTTTTGGAAACAGCGGTACATGCCTTTTACCTACAAGATGATGATTCCCTACCTGCTGCTGGTCTTGCTGACCGACGTGCTGATTGGCTATATGTCTTACACCGTGCTGACCGAATCCCGGACGGAGATGGCGGAGACGACGATCCGCACCGGCATGGAGCAGGCCCGCAACAATATCCGCTACCAGATGGACGAGATCGAGCGGATGTCCGATTCCATGTTCGGCAGCTCGTCGTTTCAGCGGGCCCTGCAGGTAAAAGGCGAGCCGTATGACATCTACCTGACGATGACCGATTATATTATTCCTGAAATTACGGCGCCGCTGCGGCTGTTCGGGAACAGCATCCGGCTGATGCTGTTTACGCCCAACAGCGACCTCAATGTCGTGGCGGGCGACAACCCGGAGATGCCGATCAAGGACAGCGATTATTATATTTTACCGCTTTCGGAAGTGGAGGGGACCCGGTGGTTTGAGACACTCCGCGGATCGGGCCAGGATGACATCTGGCTGCAGATCGACACCGACCGGAAGCTGGGCAATATTTCGCATTTCCGGAAGCTGATCTCGTACAGCGATTACAGCACAATTGGCTATTTGCGGATCACCGCTTCCCTGGAGGATCTGTTTGGCGATTTTGATACGTTTCCGGTGGAAGAAGGCTTTACCGTGAGTCTGAAGGATATCGGGCTGAACGAAACGCTGTTTCAACGGGGACCCGGCGACGGAATCGCCCGCAAGTCCGATTATTTACGGCTGGAGGAGCCCATTCCCGGGACAAGCTTTGTGGTCGAAACCCAGGTGCCCAGCGAATATCTGACCAAAAACGCCCGCAAGCTGCAGCGGCTCATCTTGTTTGTGTGCTCCATCAGTTTTGTCGGAATGGCTTTGATCGGGTTCCTGGTAGCCAGGCTGTCCGGACGCAAAATGTCCCGCATTACCGCCATGCTGCACGCGTTCCAGGAAGGGAACCTGGAGAAACGTCTGCGCTTTTCGGGCAACGACGAATTCGTGCAGATTGCCGATGCGTTTAATGTGATGGCCGGCAACATCAAAGAGCTGATCAAGCGGGTCTACGTGCAGGGGCTGCAGAAAAAACAAGCCGAGCTTGAGGCGCTTCAGGCGCAGATCAACCCGCATTTTTTGTATAATACATTGTCGACGATCAACAGCCTGGCCAATCTCGGCGAAATCGGCAAGGTGACGGAGATGGTGCAGGGTTTGTCGCGGTTTTACCGGCTTACGCTGAATGAAGGGTTGTCCACCATCTCGCTGGAGAAGGAACTGGAGCAGGTCGGCACCTATCTGGATATTCAGCGGGTGAAGTATGCGGACGCGTTTAAGATTTATATGGAGGTGGACCCGGAAATCAAGGAGACGCCGGTCATTAAATTGATTCTGCAGCCGTTTGTCGAAAACATCTTTAAGCATGCCTGGTTCGGCGAATCCATTGCAATTATCATTAGAGGGCGCAAGGTGAACAACACAATTGAGCTCAGCGTGATCGACAACGGGATCGGGATGCGGAAACAGACGCTGGATTCGCTGCTTGGCGGCGGCGCCGAAGCCGCGGGGCGATCCGGCGGTTATGGCATCCGCAATGTGGACGAGCGGATCAAGCTGAGATACGGGGAAGGGTACGGCGTACAAATCGGAAGTTTGTACGGAGCGGGCACTGCGGTCCGCATTGTACTGCCCGCTGACGGAGGAAATGAGGAAGAAGAAGCGCGTCTGCTTCAAACCGATCCGCAGGACACGCAAAGGAGGGAACGCTAAGTGGCGATACAGATATTGCTGGTGGACGATGAAGCGGTGGACCTGGAGTGGCTGCGGCGGCGGGTGCTGGCCAGCGGGCTGCCGGTTGAGGTGGCCGGCACGGCCAACAGCGGTTTTGCGGCGCTGAAGCTGCTGGAGGAGCAGCCGGTGGATGTGATTTTGTCCGATATCCGGATGCCGATTATGAGCGGAACCGAGTTCGCACGTCAGGCCAAGGCGCTTCGTCCCGATATCAAAATTGTTTTTATCAGCGGTCATGAGGACTTTGGTTATGCCCAGGAAGCCATTGCGGTCAGCGCACTCGGGTATCTGCTGAAGCCGGTGGAAGATCAGGATTTGTTCCAGATGCTGAATAAGCTGTGTACTCAAATCGAACAGGAACGGGAGCAAAACCGCTCTATGACGGAAGTGCTGTCCCTGGTGCAGGAGGAGCTGCTGCTCCGCTGGCTGGAGGACGCCGCGCCGAAATCTGTAAGCGGGCACTTGGCGAAAGTATTGGAGCCGATTCTGGAGGATGGCACGGCGGTGGCCGTGCTGGAGATCGATAATCTGGAGCGCCGGTTGAAAGGACTAGGAGAGGAAGCGCGCCGGGACGAGCTGCAGGCGATCAGTGAATTGGTCCGCACGCTGGCCGCGGAGGCGAGGCTGGGCACGGTGGTTCCGGTCCGCCATTCGCAGTTCCTTGTGCTCGGCAGCCTGCCGCCGGAGACGTTTGCGCTGGAGCTGGACCGGCTGACCCGGACGGTGGCCGAGCGTTCGTCTTATACGCTTACCGCAGGGCTTGGCAGCCAGGCAGCGGATGCAAGCAGCTTACACGCCTCTTACAGACAAGCCCAGACTGCGCTCAGCACAAAGTGGCTGCTCGGCAACAACCGGGTCATCCGGGATACGGCCCAGGCGCCGGTTCAGGCGGGGATGGGCACCCGAATTCATGAGGCGGCCGAGCGGCTGCTTGTCGCCATCACCGATTATGATCTGGTGACCATTGATGACGTGCTGGAGGAGCTGTTCCGGAAGGATACCAGCCTGGCGGGCCGGACCCATGTGTACGAGCTGATCGTGCGCCTGACCTCCAGCCTTCACGCCAATCTGCAGCAGCGCAATGAGAATTTGTATGAGCTGCTGGAGTGGGAAAGCCACCAGCCGGATATGCTGTTTGAGTTTGAGACGCTGGATGATATTTTGTCGTGGCTGCGGCGCCGGTTTTTTGAGTTGTCCGAGCTGCTCTACATCAAACGCCAGCGGCAAAAACGCAAAGGGATCGAAGACATCATGCAGTTTGTTGAAGCCCGGCTGGAACAAAAGCTGACGCTGAAGGAAGTGGCGTCCCATTTTCATTTTACTCCGAATTATCTGGGGACACTGTTCAAAGATGAGACCGGGACAAACTTCAGCGATTATTTGAACACGCGCAAGACCGAGCGGGTCTGCGAGCTGCTGCTGGACCCCGGACTCAAGATTTATGAAATCGCCGAGCGGATGGGCTACAAAAACATCATTTATTTTAACCGCCAGTTCAAGCAAAGCATGGGCATGACGCCGGGAGAGTACCGCAAGAAACACAATGTGTAGCTGCCGGAAGGCAGAAACATGCCGCGTACAGCGGGCAGGCCGTCCTTTAGGGACGGTCTTTTTTGCATAGAGCGATACAAATTCACCAGCAAACCCATCATCCGTGCAAAAGTATTACTTTTCGTTGAATGGCTGAATCCTCCGGCAGAAAACGCTTCCGTATAATTGAGGCATAGAGAGACAAGAAAGGGGAGTTCGGATGAAACGACATGGATTCTGGAGCGAGGTGAAAAAGCAGCGGACCCTGCTGCTGATGCTGACACCCGCCGTGCTGTTCTTCCTGTTGTTCGCTTACGTGCCGATGGCCGGCATCGTCCTTGCATTCAAACAATTCAATTACGACGGCGGGGTATTCGGAAGCCCTTGGAACGGGTTCGACAACTTCCGGTTTTTCTTCGAATCCGGCGACGCCTGGCGCGTAACCCGCAATACAGCGCTCTACAATGTCGCATTTATCGTGGTTAACAATGTCCTGCAAATTTTTGCGGCGATTCTGCTGTTCGAGGTTGCCGGCAAGTGGTTCCGCAAGTTCGCGCAGACGGTCATGTTCCTGCCTTACTTTATCTCCTGGGTTGTCGTCGGCGCGATCGCCTATAACCTGTTCAACTTCGATGTCGGTACCCTCAACATGCTGCTGAAGGGGCTTGGCATGGAACCCGTCGACATTTACAACACCGCAGCCTACTGGCCGGTCATACTGATCGTCGTATCGGCTTGGAAGACGCTTGGTTACGGAACGATCATGTATCTGGCGGCCATTACCAGCATTGATACGGAAATGTACGAGGCGGCTGAAATCGACGGCGCCAACGTGTTCCAGCGGATTATGAAAATCACCGTGCCGAACCTGATGCCAACCGTGATCATTCTGGTGCTGCTGGCGATCGGCAATATTTTCCGGGGAGACTTCGGAATGTTCTACAACATGGTCGGCAACAACGGCCTGCTGTTCTCCTCCACGGATGTCATTGACACCTTTGTCTTCCGTTCCTTGACGACATCGAACGAAATTGGCATGTCGGCCGCTGCAGGCTTTTACCAGTCCATTCTTGGTTTCGCCACAATTATGCTTGCCAACTACGCGGTTCGCAAATACGATAAAGACCGCGCTTTATTTTAGAAAAGTCCATACCGCCTCTATTCATCCCGGATGAAGGCAGGCGAAATAGAGAAAGGGAGGTCATGCTGTGAGTACAACGGTTGCCGCGAGAAACAAACGAACGGATACGCATCCGGATAAAAAACGCAAGCAGGGAGGAGACAAGCTGCTCCTGTCCGTGATCGGCTACACGTCACTGACGATTTTGGCCCTGTTCTGTATCTTCCCGTTTATCCTGGTTGTGTCTTCCTCACTGACAGAGGAAAGCTCGATCATTGAAAAAGGTTTTCAAATTCTGCCGACCAGCTTCTCGGCCGAAGCGTACAGCATTTTATTTAAGTACCCGGCCGATATGCTGAAGGCCTACGGCATTACGATTACCGTGACGGTGATCGGTACGGCGGTCGGGCTGTTCCTGACGGCAATGACGGGTTATGTGCTGACCCGGAAGGATTTTAAATGGCGGAATCACTTCTCCTTCTACTTCTTCTTCACCACACTGTTCAGCGGAGGGCTTGTGCCCTGGTACCTGATGATGGTGAACTACCTTCATCTTAAGGATAAGCTGATTGTGCTGATCCTGCCGCTTTTGCTGAACGTGTTTTATATCATCGTCATGAAGTCTTTTATGAGCAGCATCCCGGAAGCCATTACCGAATCCGCCAAAATCGACGGAGCGGGCGACTTCCTCATCTTCCGCAAGCTGATTCTGCCGCTGTCGAAGCCGGCGCTGGCCACCATCGGCCTGTTTATCGCCTTGGCTTACTGGAACGACTGGTACAATGCGCTGCTGTTCATTTCGAATTCCGATCTGATGCCGCTGCAGTATTATCTGTACCGGCTGCTGGGTAACATGGACGGCATGCGCAAAGCAATGATGGAATCGGGAGCGGTGGTCAATACGAACCTGCCGACCGAAAGCCTGAAGATGGCGATGACGATTGTGGCGACAGGCCCGATCCTGCTGGCGTATCCTTTCATTCAGCGTTATTTTGTACAAGGACTTACGATCGGCGCCGTTAAGGGCTGATAGGGGATAACGGATGACCATCAGGGCAACCTGGTTATCATAATATTTTAGTACAATCAAGGGGGATAACGGTCATGAGACAAAAAAGAACCACGGCAACACTGCTGGCCATGATGCTGATGCTGATGAGCCTGCTAGCCGCTTGCGGCGGCGGGGGGAATGAGAAGGCTGCGGACAACAGCGCCCCGGCTCCAACCGGAACCGCGGCAGCCGGAAATGCGGGCACCGAAGAAGAAGTAACCCTGAAGATGCTGCTGATCGGCGGCAAGCCGGTCGATTATGATGAAGTATTCGGCGAATTGAACAAAAAACTCAAAGAAAAGATCAACGCAACCGTCGAAGTCGAGTTCCTGGACTGGTCCGACTGGACGCAAAAATATCCGCTGAAATTTGCGGCTAACGAAGATTTTGACATCGCTTACACCGCAAACTGGGCGTTCTACAACGATCAGGCGCTCAAAGGCGGATTTATGGAGCTGTCCGAAGACATGCTGAAGCAGTATGCGCCGAAGACCTGGGAAGCGCTGCCTCCTGCGGCATGGGAGCAGGCTAAAGTCGGCGGCAAGCTGTACATGGTGCCCCAGAACAGCAACGAGGTGGTTGATAAAATCGTCCTGATCCGCGAAGATCTGCGGAAAAAATACAATCTGGAGCTTGTAAACAGCCCCGAATCGTATGCCGCTTATGTAAAAGCGGTGGCTGCGAACGAAAAAGGCGTCAACGGCTTTGGCGCCAAGCCGGCCGACGGCTGGAAATGGCATGAGCTGGACGACATTATGCTTGAGCAGCAAAACAACTGGAATATCGTAGACACGGACGTTCCGCTGGCCTTCAAAAAAGACGATCCTGCCGGCAAACTGTTTAACGTATATGACACTCCGGAATTCAAGCAGCTGCTCACGTACTATAAAGACCTGTCCGACAGCGGCGCCTGGTCCAAAAACATCGTCAGCAACAAAAATGACGTATGGCAGGATATGAAAGCGGGCAAAGTGGCTTCCTACGCGCAGAACCTGGGCACAGTAGCCTTCAACGTGGCTGAACAGCGCCGCGACAAGCCGGACACGGAAATGATGTTTGCGGATCTGACGCCGGACAAACACAAACAAAGCGCCATTTCCACACAAAACGGTCTGGCCATCCACGCTACTTCCAAACATGCGGAACGTTCGCTGATGCTGATCGATCTGCTGCAGAACGACAAAGAAATTCACGATTTGACGATGTACGGCATCGCCGGCAAGCATTATGAGCCGGTTGGAGACAAGCAGTACAACCCGGGCCCTAACGCAACAAGCTATACCGGCTTCTCGAACTGGGGATGGAACTCCCTGCTGAACCGGACGGATACTTCCTATCCGAAAGAAGCGGACGACATGCTGGCTTCCTGGCAGGAAAAAGTATTCCATTACCCGCTGGAGACTTTCGTATTCGACGATACCAAGGTGAAGAACCAGGCGGCCAACGTCGGTAATGTGATGCTGCGCTACGCCATCCCGCTCGAATACGGCCTGATTGACGATTTGGACCAAGGGCAGGCGGACCTGCTGAAGCAGCTGAAATCCGCAGGCATCGACGAAATCCAGGCCGAAATGCAAAGCCAAATCGACGCATTCCTGGCGGCGCAAAAATAAGAAACGCACAAGCCTAGCTGACAGACAAGAAGCTGTCCCGCGGCCCTGGGGGCTCCCGGGACAGCTTTTTTGTCACTCGGGACGCACGGGACCAAGTTTTTGCCGGACATGCTGCTTCGGCGTAACACCGTAGGTGCGCTTGAACATCCGGATGAAATAGCTGGTGTCCATCCCGAGCTTGTCCGCGACCTCCTCGACCGGCATGCCGGGGTTCTCCTCCAGCAGCTGGACGGAGCGGACCATGCGCAGCCGCAAAATGTACTGCTGAGGCGTCATTCCGTAATCGGCGGCGAACAGCCGGTGAAAATGCTGGATCGAATAACCCGCCGCCCGGGCGACGTTGGCGATTAAGAGCCGTTCGTTGTAATGATCGTGAATAAGCTTGACCGCAGCCTGCAGCGCCGGATTCGGCTGACCGGCCGGATAGAGGTTCCGGCCCGGCTTGCTGCCGGCCTGCTGTCCTTCCAGCACGGACAGCAGCAGGTCGTACAGCCGTTTGGACGATTCCCAATAGGCGCGTTCTCCATTAAGGCTGATGAGGTGCCACAGTGATTCGAGCTGTTCCCACAGCGTGCTAAAGTTGGGGAGGCGGAGCGGCTTCAGAACAAGCTCGCCCATCTGCTCCAGCAGCGCGGCGGAGACCGGGCCGTGAAAGGCGGCAAACCCGAGATCCCACACTTCGTCCGCACTGTCCGGGCGGTAGGCATGGCCGATCCCGGCCGGAAGCAGCAGCGCCGTACCGGGATCAAGCGTGAGCTCGGCTCCCCCATCGATGTAAAAGGTTCCCCGGCCGTTTCTCGACAAAAACAACTGGTGGGCCGGATAACCGTCCGGCCGCTCCAGCCGTTTTTGCTCGTGGCTGCCGACGCAGCGCACATACAGCGGCAGCGGGGCGTCCGGACTTACGGATTCGGCCAGCAAAAAAGGCATCATGATATGGTTTTCCCTTCATGTTCGGATTGGACGATTTGTAGATGCTTCTGTTCAATGATTATAAAGCCATTTTGCACTATGATCAAAATAGAATCAGTGAATACGACAATTATAAAAGGAGCGATATCTCATATGAAAAAACATTCTCCAATCAGCGGCAAACTACCTGTACTAATGCACGGGGCGGACTACAATCCCGACCAGTGGCAACATGATCCGAAGGTGCTGGAAGAAGACATCCGCCTCATGAAGCTGGCCGGGTGCAATGTGATGGCGATCGGGATTTTTTCCTGGGCAGCGCTGGAGCCGGAGGAAGGCGTGTTCCGGTTCGATTGGATGGATCAGGTGCTGGAACGGTTTGCGGAAAACGGCATCTATGCGTGGCTTGCGACACCTAGCGGCGCGCGTCCCGCCTGGATGTCGGCCAAATACCCCGAGGTGCTGCGGACGGAGGCGAACCGGGTCCGCAATCTGCACGGCATGCGGCATAATCACTGCTACACCTCTCCGGTATACCGGGAGAAAACCGCGATTATCAACCGCAAGCTGGCGGAACGGTATGCGCATCATCCTGCGGTGATCGGCTGGCATATCTCCAATGAGTTCGGCGGCGACTGCCACTGCGACCTGTGCCAGCAGGCGTTCCGGGAGTGGCTGCGGAACAAATACGGTTCGCTTGATGCGTTGAATGCCGCCTGGTGGACCACGTTCTGGGCGCATACCTACACCGATTGGTCCCAGGTGGAGTCGCCGGCTCCGCACGGGGAAAACGCGGTACATGGGCACAACCTGGATTGGCGGCGGTTTGTGACGGATCAGACGGTTGATTTTTGCCGGCATGAGATTGAAGCGGTGAAGCCGTTTAACCCGGACCTTCCGGCGACCACGAACATGCATATGATCGAAGGGCTGGACTACCGCAAATTTGCGGATGTGCTGGATGTAATCTCCTGGGACGCCTATCCAAGCTGGCACAAAGGAACCAATGACGTAGAGCTGGGGGCTTCGGTCGCCTTCTACCACGATCTGTACCGCTCGATTCAGCAAAAACCGTTCCTGCTGATGGAAAGCACGCCGAGTTTGACCAACTGGCAAGCTGTCAGCAAATTGAAGCAGCCCGGCATGCACCGTCTGTCTTCGCTGCAGGCGATTGCGCATGGCTCGGATTCGGTACAGTACTTCCAGTGGCGCAAAAGCCGTGGCTCCAGCGAAAAATTCCACGGCGCGGTTGTGGATCATGCGGGGCATGAGCATACCCGGGTGTTCCGGGATGTAGCCGAGCTTGGCGAATCGCTCGCCCGTCTGTCCGAAGTGACCGGCACGGCGACACCGGCGGAAACGGCCATCCTGTTCGACTGGGACAACCGCTGGGCGGTTAAGGATGCGCAGGGACCGCGCAACATGGGGATTCATTACGAAGAGACGGTTATGGCGCATCACCGGGCGTTCTGGTCGCAGGGCATTCCGGCCGACGTCATCGGCAGCGAAGATGAAATGGATGCGTACAAGGTGATTGTTGCGCCGATGCTGTACCTGTGCCGCGAGGAGACCGGGCGCAAGCTGGAGCGGTTCGTCGAAAACGGCGGGACGCTGGTGGCGACGTATTGGTCCGGCATTGTCGATGAGCATGATCTGTGCCATCTGGGCGGCTTTCCCGGTCCGCTCCGCAAGGTGCTGGGCATTTGGGCCGAAGAGATTGAAGGCCTATACGACGAAGACCGCAACGGGCTGAAGCTGTTGGATGGCAATGCGCTTGGCCTTGGGGGAGTTTATGAATCCGGTGAGCTTTGCGAGCTGGTGCATGCGGAGCAGGCGGAAGTGCTTGGCGTTTATACCGACAGCTTTTATGCGGGCCGCCCGGCGCTGACGGTCAACCATATGGGAAAAGGCAAAGCGTATTATATGGCGACCCTGCTGCGGGATGATTTCCTGAACGATTTCTACCAGCGGATCGCTGCCGAAGCCGGCCTTGTCCGGGCGCTTGAAACCGAGCTGCCTTATGGCGTCACCGCACAGGTGCGGACCGATGGCGGGACGGATTACCTGTTTGTGATGAATTTCAGTGGTGCTGAGCAGGAATTGGAGCTGGACGATCGCGGTTATACGGATGCGGAAAGCGGCGAAATAGCAGGCGGACGCGTCCAACTGCCGGTGAACGGCTGCGTTGTTTTGAAACGGGCGGTAGAAAGGGGGGCGGATTGATGGAATACAGCATCCAAGCGGGCGTTGCGCCCAAAAAGATCTATCCTTCCACCCTGAAACTTGGAGGAACCAGCCCAGCGGGCGACTGCATCAGTTTCAGCAATTATTACATGGAGCTGAATGGTGAACCCTTTTTCGGAATTTGCGGTGAATTTCATTATTCCCGTTACCCGTCCTCCGGCTGGCTGACCGAGCTGCGCAAGCTGAAAATGGCGGGCATCAACATCGTGGCCACTTATATTTTCTGGAATCATCATGAAGAAACCGAAGGGGATTTTGACTGGCAGGGGGACCGGAATCTGCGGGCGTTTATTGACCTGTGCGCGGAGTGCGGCTTGTATGTGATTCTCCGGATCGGCCCGTTCTGCCACGGCGAAGTCCGCAATGGAGGCATCCCCGACTGGATGTTCGGCCGCAGCTTTGACCTGCGGTCCAACGACGAAGGGTATCTCGCATATGTCCGGAGACTGTACGGCGAGATCGGCCGGCAGGCGGAAGGCATGATGTTCGGTGAAGGCGGGCCGGTTATCGGCATCCAGCTGGAGAACGAATGGAACGCCGCCGCCGCGCTGTGGGAGCTGACCGCCAAGCAGGGCGACGAATATATGAGTGGAGGCAGCGGCGACGGAGAGACTCATATGCGTCTTTTGAAGGAGATGGCTGTGGAAGCAGGGCTTAAGGCGCCGATTTACACCAGCACAGGCTGGGGTGGAGCTCCCGTGCTTGAAGACGAGGTACTGCCGCTGTACGGCGGCTATGCGTATACTCCATGGAGTATCAGCGAAAAGAACCCGAACCAGCAGCCGACCGGCGAATATGTCTTTGCCGATTACCACAATGAAGCTGCCGAAATCCCGGAGTTTCGGCCTCCTTATGACCGCACCCGCTATCCGTTCGCCTGCTGCGAGATGGGCGGGGGGATGCAGACGTGGTACTTGAGCCGTTTTCAGGTGGAGCCAGAAAGCGTCCAGGCCATGAGCCTGATGAAAATCGCGGGCGGCTGCAATTTCGTCGGCTATTACATGTTCCACGGCGGAACCAATCCGATAGGTTCGACGGGCCAGTACCTGAATGAAAGCACGACGCCGCGGATTACGTACGATTTCCAGGCGCCGCTTGGCGAATTCGGCCAAGTCCGCGAGTTCAGCCACCTGCTGCGGTCGCTGCACTTCTTCCTGCGGGCATTTGGCACCCGGCTTGCGCCGCTGGCCACCGTGCTGCCAGAGGGCGCCGGGGCCATTCAGCCGGAGCACTCCGAACCGCTGCGGTACGCCGCCCGGACCGACGGCAAATCCGGATTCCTGTTCGTCAACAACTATCAGGACCATGTGGAAATGAAGGAGCACCGGGAGGTCCGGTTCCGGATCGGACTGAACGGTGAAACGCTAGTTTTTCCGGTCCGCAGCGAACTGACCGTGCGGCCAAATGCATCGTTCCTGCTTCCATGGCAGCTGGAGCTGTCCGGCGTGCAGCTGCGTTACGCCACAGCCCAGCCGGTAACCGTGCACCGCTCGGGAGAAATCGAAACTTACTTTTTCCGGGCCGTTGACCCTGCGGCCGCCGAATTCAGCATCGCGGGCGCGTCGGTCGAACGTGTGGACTGTGACTCTGGTACGGTTCATCAGGAAGCGGATGGGAGCTTCTGCGCTGTAGTTCCGGGTACGCAGTCTTCCATCCTGCGGATTCGGCGGGCCGGCGCCGGGGAAGTCCGGATTTATGTCATGGCGGAGGAGGACGCGAACCGGCTGTGGGTAACCGGAGCAGGCGGAGACAGCCGGGTGCTGTTTTCCAGCGTTCCGCTTGCGGAGACCGGGGATGGGCTGGAGTTCAGCAGCATCGGTCAGTCTGAATTTACATTCAGCGAATACGATCCGGCCGGCAGCGGGAGCCCTTTCCAGGCAGCGGGAAATGTGGTTTTGACCCGCAGCCGCGAGGGAGAGCATACCCTTTGGACCGTCCGGGTTCCGGCCCGGACCGTACCGCTTCAGGTGAAACCTATTCATAAGCATAAAGTGGCGTTAACCTTTGCGGAAGAGGTTTGGGACGGTGTATCGGATGTGCTGCTGTCCATCGACTATACCGGTAATGTCGGATATGCGTTCGCCGGCGGCAGGCTGTTCCACGACCACTTCTACAACGGCGCGCCTTGGGAAATCGGGTTGTTCCGGTTCCGTGACCGGTTGAAGGACGGAGAACTGATCCTGGAGACCACACCGCTGCGTACCGGTTCGGTTACGCTGGCGGCCGATGCGGCGATGGCGGTGGAGCGGCAGTTTGACGGAGAAGCAATTGCGGAGTTCCACAGCATTAAGGCGGAGCCGGTATACAGCATTAAGCTTACGAACTAACAGGGAGGCGGCGAAATGAGCGAAATATTTTTGAACGGAATGGATGTGTCTTTCCTGGATGAAATTGAACAGACCGGCGGGACGTATTCGGCGGACGGACATACCGGGGAAGCACTGGGCATCCTGAAGCGGGCCGGAGCCAATTCCATCCGATTGCGTGTGTGGAACGATCCGGCGGGTGGGTTCTGCAACCTGGAGCGGACGGTCGTGATGGCACAAAAAATCAAGAGCCGGGGACTGCACTTTTTGCTGGATTTTCACTACTCGGACAAATGGGCCGACCCAATGAATCAATGGAAGCCCAAAGCATGGGAGGCTCTGTCTTTCGAGCGGCTGACCGAGGCGGTTGGTGATTACACGGAGGAAGTGCTGCGTGCGCTTCAGGCTGCAGGCGCGCTTCCGGACATGGTGCAGATCGGGAACGAAATTACCCCCGGCATGCTGTGGGATGAAGGAAGAGTAGGCGGCGAGCAATATGATACGGATGAGCAGTGGCGGCGCCTGGCCGAACTGGTTAAGTCGGGTATTGATGCAGCCAAACGGGTTGATGAAGGGATCCGGATCATGATCCATATCGACCGGGGCGGGGACAATCCGGCTAGCCGGAGGTTTTATGACCGGTTTGCGGAGCTGGGCGTGCCGTTCGATACGATTGGTTTGTCTTTTTATCCGTGGTGGCACGGTACGCTGGAGGATCTGAGACAAAATCTGCACGACCTGGCAGACTGGTACAGCAAGGAGATTGTGGTGGTGGAAACCGCTTATCCGTGGACGCTTACGCCGCCCGCGTCGGGCGAGGAGCTGATCGTGAAGGACGAGACCCAGCTGCTGCCGGAGTATCCGGCCACGGTAGAGGGACAGACCCGGTATTTACGGGATTTTATCGAGGTCATCCGCAGTACGCCGGGCGGCAAAGGCATCGGATTTCATTACTGGGAGCCGGCCTGGATTCCGAGCAAACCGGAATGGTCCGTCGGCCACGCCAACAACTGGTCCAATCTGACGTTGTTTGATTATGAAGGCAAAGCGTTGGACTCATTGTCTGTGCTTAAGCGGGGATAAAGCGGTATTAAAGCGGTATTAAAACGCTAATAAAGCGGTGCTAAAAGCGGTATTAGAGCTGTAAGCGGTGCTAGAGCGTACTAACAGCGGTGCTAAATCGTCTTAAAGAGATACAGCGTACTAAAGCGGTAAAGCGTACTAAAGCGGTAAAGCGTACTGAAGCGTACTAACCGTACTAAAGCGTACTAACCGTACTAAAGCGTACTAAAGCGGTGTGTGGCTGAACGGGGGTTCTTATAAGGCTTTGATATAAGCTGCTTGTTCGATATATGCTGCTCGTATAGTTAGGTCCAGTCAGAGTTTCTGGCTGGGCTTTTTTAAGTTGAACTTTTTTAGTTGGAGTATATTAATTGGGTTTGTTTAGATGAATTATTTAGTAGGATTTTTTTGTGGGGAAAACCGTGTTTTTGAGCGAAGACCTGCGGGAAGCTTCTCGGTCTTTTCTCCTAAACCCTGGTTTGCTTCGGGACAATCAGCCTCTCGTCAATTTAGTAGAAATTATGATAGCATGGTTATTACTGGAAATAGATATATTCCCTCTGTTGTTCTTCGTAAAACAAGGGGAAGTGCCGCTTTTTATGAGGAAAATGGCGTTGGGGAAGGTACTTGAATTACTGGCTGTCTGACAGCCAGCAGACCTTTCATACATAAGGTTAAGGAGGCACAAGATGCAGCAAAAAGTCGATCTTTCCCGTCTCCAGGATTTGTCTGCCTCACTGGACCGGATCAGCCGGAACCTGGAGCGGGAAGCGTTCGGGGTCGAACGGGGAATTACAAACATCCTATCTGCTGCCAGGGATGAATACCAGCAGGAGTGGTATGTCGGGCAGTCGGCCGCAAAGGCGGAAGCGTTGCTCAGGGATGTGCTGAGTCAGACAAAGATCATTTTGGATGAGCTGAACCGCCAATCGACGGCGGTCCGGGAAACGGCTGAGCAGTATGGCTACACGGAGTCCAAAATGAAGGCGCTGCTGAACGCGAAGTTTATGCGCAAGTTCCCGGCGGTCCAACGGGTCGGCGGGATTGGCGCCCGGCTGTGGGACATGTGGCGGAGGCGGCAGGAGCAGGGCGGGGCGCATCTGCTGGAGCTGTTGAGCGGGAAACCGTCACTGAAGGATCTGCTAAAGGCAGCGGTGACCGGTGTGCAAGATCTGCAGCTCGAAACGCGGCTGATCCCCTACAGCAGTGAGCCGCGGATTACGGAGCTGCTGGACAAGCTGCATACGGGAGACGAAGCCTTACGGGAAGCGGCGCGGATGAAGCTGAACGAGATTGCAAATGCGTTCGATACCCTGGCCCGCTCTCAGGCGGCTTACAGCGTGTATGCGGCATATGACCACAAACAGTACATGGAGCAGGTGAAGCAGACCGCTGCTGCGCAGCGGGATATTTTGGCGGGACTTGGTGTTGATCCGGCATGGTATGGACCGGAAATCAGCCTGCGGAAGCATTACAAAGGACCGCCACTGTCAGCCTGTGACTACAATCCGCTTAAGTCGGATTTTTCCCCGATGCCGAAGGAGGAGGAGCTGCGGCTGGTCATCGCCATCGGAATGACGGTCCCGAATTATCAGGACTGGGCCGTTCACAATTACCCGGCGATTGAGCAGGCCGCAAAGAAGAGAGCGGCGGAGCTGGAACGGCAGCGGGAAATCCGAAGACAGCTGATGGAAGAGTACAACCAGAAGTTCTCCCCCGCAGATATCCGGGCGATGCAGGAAGCACTGAAAAAGCGGGGCATGTACCCCGGAGAAATTACGGGGCGGTACAACGAGGAATTTTTGTTAGCGGTGGAGAAGTTTCAAGGGATGCAGGGCAGGAAGCCGGACGGCAGCTTCGACGATACGCTGCTTGACTTGGCGAAGAGTACTGAGGAAGCGGGCTTGTTGACGCCGGTTGCGGTGGGAGAAGGAATCGTTGTGCAGCTCGGGTCGGACGCGCTGGATACCGTTGTGGGTGCGGTGAATCTGGTTCCGGACATCTATGAGCTGGCCCAAGCGATCCGAAGCGGACAGCTGGGCATTGATGATCTGAAGGCTGTCTTGAGCGAGACCGTCCAGGATGAACTGCTTGAACCGCTGGGCACGCTGAACCGCTTGACAGACAAAGTGATGAACGGAACCGCAACCTACGCGGAGAGCAAGGAATGGGGCAAAGCCGTCGCCAGAGTCGGTGCAGTTTTCATTGGCGGGAGTAAGGTCTTTAAAGAAGGACTGGACATGACTGGTGACCTGGCCAAAAAGTTTAAGGATGCCGCACCAAAACTGATGGAGAAAGCAAAAAGAGCCAAAGACGCCGTCCCCGAGATGTGGGACAAGGCTAAAAATGCCGTGCCGCAGATGATGGATAATTTTAAAAGCGGATTTGGCCCAGGGTTATCACCCGCCGGACCTGGATTTCCCTTTAACCCTAGAGACTTAGGCCCGATGCCAAAGGACCACGACATTTTGGAGCCTACCGAGGTGCAGAAGAACTGGCGTATGCAAATGAACTCGGGCGGTAATATGGACGGGTATTCTGGGCCGAGGAATGATGGGCTGACAAGGCCGGAGATGAATGAACTGTCGAATCCGCGGGAGACGGAGAGGAATGGCACTGAGGGGAGGAGTGAGGCTAATACTCTTTCTAGTACTGTAAATTTTGATAACAGCGAATTGATTGACCATTTGGTTGATGGCCATGGTATTGGAAGGGGGAGTAGACCCAGCGTAAAAGGTGCACACAATTTGGATGGTTTTTATAAAACAATAGATAGTGAAGCAGTGAAATATGACTTGACCCGTTCTGATTTTATTATTGGTGAACCGAAACCGCATCCAATAGTAGAAGGTGTGTATGAAATAAAGTATCGTATACCTTCATTAGAAACAGACTATGTAAATGGTGGAACAAAACTCAAATTAGATAGTAATGGAGAAGTCGTTTATAAAACAGCCCAACGTCCCAAAACAGTTTATGGTCCACCTATTACCAATGAGGACATCGTTAAATGGGCAAAAGAAGCTATAACGGGTTCAGAAAATGCAGGTATTTCAACGGTAGAAGGAGTAAATCGTGGGGCTGCAGATAATGGGTTGAAATTCGAGTGGCTGGTGGTAGAGGGTAAAATAAACTCAATTTATCCAGTATTTTGACAGAGGAGGATACTTTATGAATGATAATATACAAGTTACAGATACAGAAAGGAAAGAATGGATTATTCATCAACTCTTTTTATCAATGGGTTTTTTTGATTCAAATACGCGAGAACCATTTAGAATGTTAAGTGAATTTCAATCGGAATCTGGAGACAATGTTTGTGGGTCTGAGTCATTCGGGTGTGCTTTGTCAGCTTATTATATACCCGATGATGAATATTATATAGGAGAGAATAAAGTATCTATAAGCTATGATATATCGAATGAGGAAGTGATAATGGAAGAAGCAGAATTCTATACTTATATTGAAAAATACAGCATGGAATATTTGAAGAAAAACCCAGTTCAAAAAGATGAGGTTATGGAGTGTTTGAAAAATATCAGAAAGAGATTCAAATTAGAATAATGATATGAGATTTTAGGCTCTAATAAGGTGGCTGACCCAAATAACGGTATTCCGTTACACTGAGCAGGTCGATTATCGTCAGATAACTAGGGGGCTTTTCAATGGGAATGTCGGAATACTACAGAAATTTAAGAGAGAAGATAGGGGACGAACTTCTTTTTGTGCCGTCAGTAGCCGGAATAATTAGAAATGACAGAGGAGAAATCTTATTCGGAAGAAAACACAAAGAACAACATTGGGGATTAATCGCTGGAGCTATTGAACTGGGAGAAACGCCTGCTCAGGCGATGATTAGAGAAGCCTACGAAGAAACAGGACTGGAGGTTGAACCAACAAGAATTATTGGTGTTTATGGAGGAAAAGAGCGGCGTCACACCTACAGCAACGGACATCAGGTTGAATATTTGACTATTGTATTCGAATGTAGGAATGTGGGTGGGGAAATAAGGCAGCGTAATGAGGAAATGTATGAGCTAAGATACTTTAATGAACGTAAGCTTCCTCCTTTTATAAACAATTACCCGGAATATATATTTAGTAAAGATCAAGTAGAAGCAGCCGACTTCGAAAAAAAATAGGAAGTCAGATCTGAATCGGTATTACCCCCGATCCGTTCACCTTCGACTCCTCCAGCATATTTTTATCCTAAGCAAAGAATACCTCGTGTCGAATACGAGTTCCGACACGAGGTATTCTTGTGATGACTGTATTAGGCTAAAGACCAACGCCATGGTAAAAGGAGATACACTGTTAGTTGTGACTGAATTTGCCGAAACGAACTAGCGGTTGTAACGGCTTCATTTGAGTTAGTCAGCAATACCATACATATTTTTCATAACAGCTTGATACTTAGCTTTTTGAGAAGTAGATGCTTGTTCTTTTAGCGATTCGAAGAAAGAAACAGATTTTCTAAAACCTGCCTCATCATCTAAATCACTGCTGATGTCCAACATATGCAGAACCAAGTTGATAGCTTCAGGTACTGAACCCTTATTATACCGATATATTACATGTAAATACATATAGTCCACATAATATCTTACATTTTCTCTTTTATCGTTAAAATTCAATTTTTCTACCTCGTCTTTAAATTCATCTAAGACCCAATCAATACAATAATGGTGTTTAATGGCGGACTCCAATACCGTTATAAGACCTGCTAAAAGTTCTTCTTTGTCGCTATTGCGTATAAAATCTATGTACTCCCGGAGAACTTCATTTTTCCCTTCTAGCAGATCAAGTACATAATTGTTCGCCTTCGATATCGTTCTGTAAAACTCAACTTCTCTAATACCATCGTCGTCCAAATCTTTAATCCAACTTAAATCTGAATACTGACTGACGCAAACTCTTGCCTCCGATAATCTTCCTAGTTTTTGAAAAGCAATTCCTTTCATACAGAGACTGTATCCAAAGTAGTAAGCCATACTCCTTTTTAAAGGGACTTTGCCAAGATGATGCTGACTGGAATCATATATAATTGCTGTAAGTTCAAAAAGTTTTTCCGAGATTTCTAAAATTGCCGACCAATTTTCCCATGAAAATGACATCTTAATCATTTTAGTTAATGCATCAACATTCATACCGTCAAGGACCAATAACATGTAAACCACTCCCAGCCAGTGAAAATGAGATTAACAATGTTTACCCTATACGCGGAATTTGGTAATATATTACACATCGATTTTGTGATGCCTTTGATGTCTGAAAAATTACATGGAAGAGGGTAATATGAACAGAAGAGGTACAGGTATTTCACTAATTTTAATTTCGGCACTTCTCTACATCGGCAGGTATATTAGCGCAGCAATATATGGTGCAAATGCAACGAACTACAATGAATCATTTTTCTTAATATTATTAGACGTAACCGGGAGTGGATTGAAGCAGTGGAGTATTTTGTCGCTAGTTATAGGCATTATTTATTTAGTGCTTGCAGAAGTAGAACCATTAATCAAAAAATCCAAAGAAAAGTAAACGTAATAGTAAGATAGTTTGGGTAGGCATACAAACCATAGAGCAGTAATTAAGTAGACCTAGGATGCGAATTGTTGTACGTTGATCATTTAAGAGGTTTCCCAAAATTAGCATTGGGAACGGTCGTATAGCGATCCAAATATTTTGTGGAATTAGGCACAATCTTCGCGGAATGAATTTGATTACCGTATACAGTAAATGCCCAGTCCTGGACTCTAATCGTGTATTCATGGTCAATCGGTCTGTAAACTGTACGATACGTAAATTTTAGCTGCGATCCGCCGTTTAATTCTTCGTAACCGATGAGTTTGAAGTCAATAATGCTGCTAGATTCAGTCGTACCACCTACGGGAAATTCTTTATAAATATCTGTAGTGAAGTCATCCGCTATCACTTTCTCTATGGTGGTATAATCCCTTTCATCATAAGCCATAATCCACTTGTTGATCATATTCCGTAAAAATACATACTCCGCCCTGGCTAGCTCCTCCTTAAAATTGGGATCCGAATTGACATACAAACTTTTAGTGGTGTTATTCCAGCTAATATTCGCCCCAAACCCCTCAGAAACAGCTCGTATAGGAACGTATACAGATCCATTAATAATTTTAGGCTGAACACTTGTTTTTATTTCATTACCATTCACAAAAATTTTAGGAAGTGCAGTTGCTGCATAAGCGCCGGCACTAAACACTGAAGTTAAAACCAGAGATGTTAAACCAACTTTTGTTAAACGCTTCATTTAATTACCTCCATTGTCTTTTCTATAGTAGAGAGCATAATTACCCTATATATGTTGCTGATCAGACTTTTTATCGGCGATACCATTTTTCTCCCACTCCTTTCGGCTATCTGCCGTCAGTCAGCTTTTTAGCTATTACCACCTCGTTTTCTTCAATTATTATTTGATAGTCAACAACCTCCTCATCTTCAAAAACTTCACTGAATTCTTTACTTACGGAGTAGTTATTCTTTGGATTAAGCGTAATTTTAAATGCGTGTTTTCCATTTTCAATTCTGAATTTTGCGGCTTCCCCATGATTAATATTGCTATCCATCAAAGCGTTAATTTGGCCGTCATCCTTTTCTTTAAGCGCCACAACTACACTTTTTAAAAATAGCGGACTGTTATTAGTAATTATCAAATTGTACTGGTACTCATCATTTGCTACTGCCATACCATTTGGAGATTCGGGGCTGTTTCCATTACAACCGGTTAAACCGACTAAAAACAACAAGCATATAGCCAATAATTTCTTTATCGTCATTGGTTTGTCTCCCAATCATTTAATAAATTCCTAGCCACCCAACCGATTAACATAATATTCCAATTATAGTTTCTGTTATCCTATTTGGTCAATTAAACTCTTACTATATTTGTGCAGCCAAGCCTACTCCTAATTATTTGCAGGGAAAAGAATGATACAAGCCGTCTAACAAACATTGGCTGACTTCTTCAGCTAACCGTAATAGGCGTTCAGCATCGCTCCTGCTTTGGCCATACTAACAGCTAGAATGGGGACAGCTGAATCGGGACTAAACCCAGGAGGTGACCCGGATTTTTTCTTTGGACGGCAGCTTTATCGATTCTTTATAGATTCCTGATAATCTGCCAAGGACGTTAAATCTTTTACATAGGAGCTACGACAATGAAAGAAGACAAACGGTTTAATTCAAATGTAAAACAAATCGGCAAAGCAGCCATGGTTTTGGCATTGGGCGCTATGCTGCTGAACACCGCTGTGCCGGCCACTGCGTCAACGTCAACATCAACCAAAACCCCAACCACCAACCACAGTGCAGGGCTGGCACAAACGATGAAAAAGCAAGCTCACCCGCTCTGGTCGCTGACGTCAGAGGATTTTACGGATCTGCAGTTTCTTAAAAAAACGTTGGCCAACAAAACGGTTGTAAGCCTGGGAGAGAATTTTCACCGGGTCAAGGAATACAGCCAGGTCAAAATCCGGCTGATTAAATTTTTGCATGAGGAAATGGGATATGATGTTATTGCGTTTGAGTCCGGGATGATGGAGGCAGCGGCCGTTAACGCAAATACAGATCAGCTGACACCAGAGCAGATGATGGGCGGTTCGATTTTTCCGATTTGGCATTCCGAGGAAACGCTGGAGCTGTTCAAGTATATTCAGGAGCAGGCCAAGACGGATCATCCGCTGATTTTAGCCGGGTACGATATGCAGCTTACATCTTATCTGTCGACTATGTTTATTGGAAAATGGATGGCAAAGGTAAACCCCGCAACCGGAGAAGCTTATCAAAAGATGGACATGGAAGCCATGAGCGCATTGTATGCGGCTTTCGGAAATGAGCTGGAGGAAACCGTCAGTCCCGAAAAGCGAAAAGCGGTTCAGAAAGTGGAGGCGACGTATGCGCCCAAGTACCGTGCGGCGATTGACTTTTTGAAAAAGCATAAGAAAGAGCTGCTGAAAGCATATCCGACTGAACCGAAGCTGCTGGACATGGCGGTCAAGTCGCTTGAGGATCGGATTGCATTTATGCGGATGATGCAGAAAGATACGGTGGAATCTTATGAATACAGAGACCGGATTATGGCCGAACATGTAGAGTGGCTGAGCCGCGAAATGTACCCGGGCAAAAAGATGATCCTGTGGGCGCATAACGACCACCTGGCCAAAAACACTTCCAAGATGAAAACCGTCGAAAATGGAAAGTGGATCAACAGTTTTAAGAGTATGGGCGAGATCCTGCATCAAAAGCTCAAGGATAAAATGTACGTGGTCGGATTGTACATGAATCAAGGGTCTGCCGTTACGATTTCAACGAACCAGCCGTTCCAGATCCGAAAAATGCCAGCCGGCAGCCTGGAGTACCGCGTCATGCAGAGCGGATACAAGCAGTCCTTCATTGACTTGACTTCTTTCACCAAAAGAACAGCAGAAACAGCATGGATGTGGCAGCCGGTATATGCCGCGGAGGATGGCATGACGTCTGAATTGATTCGTCAGATGTCGATGAAGTTTGTGCCTAAAGAACAATACGACGGATTGCTGGTTATAGACCAGGTGCACGCTCCGACACCCCTGGCTTCAACGCAGGGAGAGTAGGGCAGACTTTTTGCACTAAACCTGTCACTTAGTCACTTAGCGTTATCAGCAGTTCACTTATGATGACAAGGACCTCATGCTCCGCCAGCCGCGGAAGTGGAGGTCCTTGTTTGTTATTTGAATAGATACCCCGTAACCATCTGAACCAGCTCGCTTTTGATTCTATCCGCGAAGTCTGGTTGATATTCGGAGAAAACGATGACATCGACTAGGCGGTTAAGCGTCTCAAACATGAGTACGGAAGCGGCTTCAATGTCCTTGGTGCGAAGCTCTTCGTTCCACTGGAGCAAGTGGGTTTGGGTCATTTCCAGCCCTTTTTGATACTGCTGGTTCATTATCGCCTGAATTTCCGTATCCGAATGATACATGACCGCGAGCTCTTGGTGGAATTGAGTATACACACCGTGAGCAGCAATCATACTGTCCAAAAAATGCGTCATCATCTGCTCGGGCGCTTTAAACTCCGGCATCCCGAATTCATTTAGAGAACGAAGCAGGAGCTGTTGAAATTCATTGTTATAGACGGATAAGGTCTCAATAAAGACGGCCCGTTTATCTATGTAATAGGAATAAAAGCTGCCGGTAGACACTCCAGCCCGGGCGGCAATCTCTTTTGTATTGGTATGATGAAACCCCTTTTCGGAAAAGAGCTCCATCGCTGCCTGCAGTATGGCTTCTTTCGTCTGAACGCTGCGCGGTTGCTTTGGTTTTCTGACTTTCGCTGCTTTCTCATTCAAAGTGATAACCTCTCCTTTGCCCTGATTGTAAAGAATGAACGTACAAGGTGTCAAATACAAAAATGAACTCCAGTTCATATTTTTTTTGTTGACAAAATTGAACTAAAGTTCATATAATCACAAATGTGAACTAAGGTTCAACTTTTGATCGGGGAAGTGGAGAAAATGAATGTTCATTCCAATCGTGTGCTGCCTTTTACCGCCATCATTCTGGGTTTCTTTATGGCACTGCTGGACTCAACCATCGTAAATGTGGCTTTACCTGAAATCACCCGCCATTATGGGGGGGACGTTGGGCAAATCTCCTGGATTATGAATGGATATAATCTGGCGTTTGCCGTATTTATCCTTACTGCGTCCCGGTTAGCGGATCAGTTCGGACGAAAAAAGCTATTTCTTATCGGTCTGGTGTTGTTCACCGCCACATCGTTTCTTGCCGGAGTCGCTCCAAATGTCGAGACATTAATCGCGCTGCGCGTTGTGCAAGGACTGGCAGGGGCAATTATCGTACCGGTAACTGTCCCTATGGCGACAAGACTGTTTCCGAAGGAAATGCACGGCACGATTATCGGCATTTGGGGGGCAATCTCCGGCCTGGCTGCTGCCAGCGGACCTGCGCTGGGCGGGATTTTGACAGAGAAGTTAAGCTGGCAATGGATATTTTTTGTCAATGTTCCGTTGGGCGTCTTAAGTCTGCTGCTAACGATTTTTTTGATTAAGGAATCCTATGACCCCACTTCCGGGAAAAAAATAGACTACGCCGGAACGCTTACCATTACAGCGGCGATGTTCCTTTTTACATACGGTTTAATAAAAGCCAAGGATTTCGGGTGGGATTCTCCGGCAGAACTGCTCTTAATGGCAGGCGGCTGCATCTTTACCGTGCTGTTTCTTTTGGCGGAGTGGAGGGGAAGGGAACCCATGCTTCCGCTATCGCTTCTGAAAATAAAACCTTTCAGCGCTTCGGCACTCACCCTCCTGGTGGTAGGAGCAGGGCTAATGAATATCTCCTTTTTGACCTCGTTTTATTTAACACGGGTGTTGGCAATGACCGAGCTAAAGGCAGGACTGATACTGTCGGTTGTCGCTCTTGGATCCATGGTCGCGTCGCTTGCCGCCGGACCGCTGTCTAACAAGTATGGGGCCCGGTGGTTTGCAGTGTGTGGAATTGTTTTTTTGATAGGGGCTTCTTATTGGCTAGGAGGATTACATGCCAACTCCACTACCGGCGAAGTGATTCCCCGGCTGGCGCTTGCAGGAATAGGAATCGGTCTTACCATGGCGCCCCTTATGGCTTCAACCATTCGCCATGTGCCCGAGGAGAAGGTGGGAATTTCGTCGGGAATCGTGAATATGACAAAAGCGCTGGGCTGCGTTCTGGGCGTTGCGGTTATTGTAACGGTGCTCCAGAACCAGATGGAAGATAGGCTGGCAGATTCAAAGCAGGCCGCAATCCAAGCGGTCGACACCAATCAAGTTTTGCTCCCTGAGTTGAAGGGGCAGATTATTCATTTCCTGGAAACCATGAATCCGAATCAGGCGTTTCCGCCAGACGAAGCGCAGCTGGAGCAGATTCGGGCTGCTCTAGCAGAGCAGAGTAAAGAGCGGGCGGCCAAGCTGCCCGAAGCACAGCGAAAAGCGGCAGAAGCTGCTTTGGCCCGTCAGACGGAAGAAGTTCAGCGTATACTGCCCCCGATTACGAACGATTATCGCGAAGCTGCCGCAAAGGCGTTTGGAGGGACATTCAAGTTCTCGTCTTGGCTGCTTATCGTTGGCATTCCTCTCGCCTATTTAAGTGACCGCAGCCGGAAACGTCAGCCTGTATCGAACGCGGCAGCCCTTCGTCCTAAACGTGCAGACAATTAAGTGGACCCGTAAGGGTTAAAATTCTACAGATGTAAGCTGCTCCTGCGCCTAGGATCTAGGTATGAAAAAAATGCACCTCCCAAAGCAGAACTTGTCGGTTCGAACCCAAAGAGGGGAACCGGCCTCTACTTCAAGAGATGCCTAATGCCGATCAGATTGGCAGATTGCTGGTTTGAACACCTACACTTCCCGGTACAGCGCCTGCAAAAATTGAACGGCTTCGCGGATGTAGGGCTCCGGCGTACTTTCCAAAATGCCCTGAATATGCGGGCGTTTGTATTTCATATAGCGCAGGATGGGCTCAAAGCGGAGTTCGCCTTGGCCAACGGGAACGATTTTGATTTTGCCGTCTTCCAGGCGGAAATCCTTCAGGTGAATGACTGCAATCCGGCTGCCCAGCAGCTCAAGCGCTTCGGCGACAACGGCGTCCTGCTCATGCGTGTTATCCGGCCGCATCAAGTTGGCGCAGTCCAGGATCACCTGAAGATTGGGGGAAGGGACCAGGTCGAGCAGTCTGCGCGTTAATTGAGCCGTGTACATCGGATGATTAAGTCCGGCTTCAATCCCGATTGTTGCCCCAAAGCGCTCGGCTTCGGCCACCATTTCACGGACCGATTCGACAACGCGCTCAAACGCCTCCTCCGTAAAATTAGCTTCCGTATATCCGCTGCCAACGCTGCCGGTCTCCGTGCCGACTAGACCTGCGCCAAAATCGCGGGCGAGCCGCAGATGGGTGCCAAACGCGTCCAGCGCACGTCTGCGTTCTGCCGGATCAGAATGGACGATGTTGACATAACAGCCTAGCACTGCAATGCGGATGCCTGCCTGACGAAAAGCGTCGCCGTAATACGCGGCCGTTCCCGGACTAAGCGCTTCCCACTCGGGAACGCTGTCCGGAAAAGACTTGCGTACGGCAAATTGAATATGGGAGAACCCGTACTGCCGGATCCCGCCGATGAGCTCGGGCAGCGGAAGCTGGCCGAAATCATGGGCGCGGATACCGAGTTGAAGCGGAACGGTCATGTTATACCTCCGGGTGATGTTTTTATTTTAAAAATTCTGACGGTGCGGATCGAGTTTGTTCCAGTCAAAAACAACGCCGGTTCCCGGCTCTTCCGGCGGGATCGCAAGCCCTGTGCTGCGGTCGATTACGAGCGGGCGGGTTGTATATTGGTCGATCGGGAAGCTGTGCATTTCGAGATAACCCGCGTTTGGCATCGCCGCCAGCAGGCTGACATGCAGCTCCTGTATCCCGTGTGTGGAAACCGACAAATTGTAAGCTTGCGTCAGATGGGCAACCTTCAGCCAGCCCGTAATCCCGCCGACATTGGAGGCGTCAGGCTGCGGGTAATCGACGTGCCCATACTGCAGCATGTGGTGGAATTCCGTCAGCGTCCGCAGATTTTCGCCCCCGGCGACTGCGATGCCCGACTCCTCGGCAATCCGTGCATATCCGGCATAATCCTCGGGAATGGTCGGCTCCTCCAGGAACAGGATGTCGTATTTCAAAAATTCGCGTCCGGCCTTGATCGCTTTCTCCACACTCCAGCTCATGTTGGCATCCACCATAAAGACGGTGTCCTGACCAATCAGATCGCGGACCGCCGCAACCCGTTCGATGTCTTCGGCAAGCGTCTTTTGTCCGAGCTTGATTTTGACGGCGCGGAGGCCCATATCGAGGTATTTTTGATTGTTTTGCAGCAGCTTCTCCAGCGAAAAATTCAAGTCGATCGCGCCGCCGTAGCACTTTACGCCCTGAGAGGCGCCGCCCAGCAGTTTATACAGCGGCTCTCCCGCTTTGCGGGCCCGCAGATCCCACAGGGCGATGTCACAGGCGGCGATAGCGAAGCTGGCCAGTCCGCCGCGGGCCACGTAGTGGATACCCCAGTTCATCTGATCCCACAGGCTTTCCACGCAAGCAGGGTCTTTGCCTACCAAAATATGCGTCAGCTCGTTGGCGATGAGCGAACAGATCGCCCGGCCGCCGAAGCCGCCGGTGTAGGTGTAACCCACACCTTCGCGCCCGTCGTCGGTGCGGATTTTGACGATCGGCACTTCAAAATGGGTGTGCAGTCCGTGTTTGGCATCCTCCATAATCTCGGGCAGCGGAATCCGGTAATATTCGGTTACAACTTCCGTGATCTTGGACATTTCATTCACTCCTTGTCGTATGCAAGCAGCGGGCCGTCCGCCTGGGTAGGCGCGGGCGGCCCGCTGCTGTGCTGAAAAATGGGTTAGCTGACTATGGTGGTCCAGTTGGTTGGCCGGTTCTGACCGGTTATAGCCGGCTATGGCCGGGCACTGGTTCGGCAATAAAGCGGCTATACCGTCTGCGTCTGCACGCTCTCCCGCTTCATCCGCGCCGCGAGCTCCTTGAGCAAAGGCTCGGTGCGGATCGCGGCCGCGGCCAGCCGGGCCATCTCGCGGGCGCCTTCATCCGAAAAATGCGTGTCGTCCGCCACACCGTCCGGGTAGTTGGGATGCTCGCCCGGAGCCAGGTGCATGAGCAGCCGCTTGGAGGCTTCCGGGCCGAGTTCGTTATACAGCTCCTGGGAGGCGGTGAACAGGTCGAGCAGCGGAACGCCGCACTCCCGGGCTGCCCGGCGCATGGCCGCGGGATAACCATCGACCGCCTGCGGATCAAGCGAGCCGTCCGCAAGATACCGTCTGCGGCTGACCGAAGTCAGGAGAACGGGATGGGCGCCTGCCTGCCGTGCCGTTTCGACGAACAGCCGCAGGTTGGCCGGATACGCCTCTTCCGGATCGGTATAGCGGGCAGGGTCCTCCTGTTTGCCGTCATTGTGCCCGAACTGAATGAACAGATAGTCTCCGGGCTGCAAATCCCGCTGGATATGCGCCAGCCGGCCTTCATCGATAAAAGATTTCGTGCTGCGCCCGTTAACGGCGCGGTTGTCAACGATAATCCGATCCGCCGGGAAGTAAGACTGGAGGTATTCTCCCCAGCCTGTCATCGGCTTGTCGCCGCCGCCTTTGACGGCCGCCGTGGAATCGCCGGCGATGAACAAACGAACGGGCTTGCTCACAGCGTAACCCCCGTTTTGAAGATCGCCAGTTCACGCACGTCGTTTTGTTCGTTGCGCGTTTTTGCTCCGCTGGCTACGTCGATCAGGTAAGCGATGAACTTCTCGAGTACTTCCTCCATCGGCGTCTCCAGCAGCGGTCCGGCGTTGAAGTCCATCCAGTGGCCTTTTTTGGCGAACAGCTCATTGTTTGTAGCAACCTTCACGGTCGGCACGAAGCTGCCAAACGGCGTACCGCGGCCTGTCGTGAAAAGCACGAGCTGGCAGTCGGCAGCGGCGAGGGCGGAGGAGGCGACAAGATCGTTGCCCGGAGCTTGCAGCAGGCTTAAGCCCTTTTTGCGCAGCTTCTCTCCGTACTGCAGCACGTCGACGACAGGGGAGGAGCCGGCCTTCTGCGTGCAGCCAAGCGATTTATCCTCCAGCGTGCTGATGCCGCCGGCTTTGTTGCCTGGCGAAGGATTTTCATATACAGGTTCGCCGTAGGACAGGAAATATTGTTTGAAGTTATTGATCAGGGAGACGATATCATCGAACACCTCGCGGCTTTCCGCACGGGCCATCAGCACCTTCTCGGCGCCAAACATTTCGGGAACCTCGGTCAGCACGGTGGTGCCGCCCTGCGAAATAAGGAAGTCGGAGAAGGCTCCAAGCAGCGGGTTCGCCGTAATGCCCGAAAAACCGTCCGAACCGCCGCATTTCAGGCCGACGTTCAGCTCGCTCAGCGGAACCGGCTCACGCTGGTCATCTTTGGCCGCTTCATACAGCTCTTCCAGCAGCGCGAGGCCGGCTTCCAGCTCGTTGCCGACTTCCTGGGCGACCAGGAACTTCACACGGCTCTCGTCGTATTCGCCGAGCAGCTCGCAGAATTCGGCGACGATGTTGTTTTCACAGCCGAGTCCAAACACAAGTACGCCGCCGGCATTCGGATGCTTCACGGCATCCAGCAAAATACTGCGCGTCATCCGGTGGTCGTCGCCAAGCTGCGAGCAGCCGTAAGGATGCTTCAGCACCGTCACGTTGTCGAACGGGCCGGGACCCGAATGAATCGCTTTGAATTCGGTCAGCATCTGTTCGGCGATGCCGTTCACGCAGCCGACCGTCGGAATGATGTACAGATCGTTCCGGATGCCAACCTTGCCGTTCGCGCGCCGGTAGCCGTTAAACGTCAGGTTCCGGACCGGGTAAGTTACCGGATGAAGCTCCGGCTGGTATTCGTATTCTTCTTCGCCCGATAAATTCGTTTTGATATTATGGGTATGAATCCATTCGCCCTGGCGGATGGCCGTGATGGCGTGCCCGATCGGGGCGCCGTATTTCAGGACGGTATCGCCGGCTTCAAGGTCGGTCAAAGCGATTTTGTGACCCTGCGGAATGTCTTGGCGCGCTGTCAGCGTCAGGCCTTCGAACTCCAGCGTTTCGCCTTCGGCGATCGGCTTTAAAGCGACGGCCACCGTGTCTCTGGCGTTCATTTTCATCAGACGTTTGATCGCTACTTGATTCATGGCTGTTCTCCCCTATACCAATTGTAGTAAAGCGTCCCGGCTGCCCGACTGCTCCAGTTCGCGGATTTTGCCCGCAAGCGCCTCCGCCAGACCGGGAACGGCGTTCAGATCTTGCCCCCAGAGGCTTTCTTCCTTCAAAATAGCCGGCACAAAACCCGCGGCGTCTTTCCAGGCTGTGTTGAACAGCCCGACAACTTCGGCGCCGTCCTGCGGCGTCACCTTGTCGCCCCGGTAGCTGAGCAGCAGCGCGGCAAACGACAGTGTCATCAGCGGAGGAAGCGTGCCTCGCTCCTGCTGGTAACGGAGCAGCACCGGAAGCAGACGCGTTTTGAACTTGGAAATGCTGTTCAGATAAATCGAAGTCAGTTCATGGCGGATAAACGGATTTTTAAAACGCTCCAAAATCGCTTCGGCATACGACTGCAGTTCTTCCTTTGGCAGATCCAGCATCGGCACCAGTTCCTTGTCGAGCAGGTCGCGGACAAACCGGGAGAACACGTCGTCGTTCATCACGTCTTCCACCGTCTCCAGTCCTGCCAGCAGTCCAAGCGGCACCATGGCGGTATGCGGGCCGTTCAGCAGATGCACCTTGCGTTCGCGGTAACGCGTCATGTCTTCCGTCACGATGACATTCAGTCCCGCTTTGGCCAAAGGCAGGCGGTCTGCCAGCCACTGCGGGCCCTCGATCACCCACAGCAGGAACGGCTCGGCTGTTACCATCAGCTGGTCTTTGTAGCCCAGCTCCGCTTCGAGCTCGGCGGCTTTGTCGCGCGGGTAACCCGGAACGATCCGGTCCACCAGGCTGCAGCAGAACGTATTCTCCGACTCCAGCCAGGACAGGAATCCTTCTTCCAGCTTCCATTCCTCCGCGTAGCGTTTCACAAGCTCCAGCAGCTTTTCGCCGTTGCGGTCGATCAGCTCGCAGGGGATGATGACGAAGCCTTTTTTGCCGAGCTGGTAACGTTTGTGGAGCAGGGCGGTCAGCTTCCCCGGGAAGCTTTTCGGTGGCGATTCCTCCAGGCGGTCTTCCGCACGGTAAGCGATGCCCGCTTCGGTGGTGTTGGAGGTGATGAACTCCAGGCCGTCGTCTTCGGCAAGCTTCAGATAAGCCTCATATTCCGTATAGGGATTGATGACCCGGCTGACGCTGGTGACGATCTCGCGCGAGTTCACCTGCTGGCCCTGCTGAATGCCGTTCAGCAGCACCGTATACAGGTAATCCTGTTCGGCCAGCATGCCTCCGAGCCCCTGCTCGATCGGCTGAACCAGCACCGCGCTGCCCTGGAACAAGCCTTGCTCATTCATTTGATGCAGCTGCCAATCCACAAATGCCCGCATAAAATTGCCTTCACCAAATTGGATCATCCGTTCAGGATAAGCCGGAAGCTCCGGCCGTGCCGTTCTGGAAAGTCGTTCTGTACTCATTTGCGCATGTCTCCTTTAATAATGGGATGTGATGTTTTGCACACGTGAACAATTTAAGGCAAAAAAAGAGGGACGCTCTTTTTTTTGGTGATGCTTCAGGGAGGGGAGATCCGGCTTACGCTGCTGCGCACCGTCAGCTCCGTCTTGACGAATCTCTGCCGGGAATCCGCGGGGTCCTGCTGGGCAGGCGTCCGCATCAGACCGATCAGCAGTTTCGTGCCAAGCTCGCCGATATCGGCGACCGGCTTGCGGACGGTTGTCAGTGCGGGATTCGTGTAGCGCGCAAACATAATGTCGTCGAACCCGATCAAGGATACCTGCTCCGGGATGGTAATCTTGCGGTCGTAACAGGCGTTCATCGCGCCGATTGCCATGTCGTCGTTCGAACAAAACACGAGGGTGGGCGGATCGGGCAGCGTGAGCAGCCGGGACATCTGGGTATAACCGCTTTCGATGCTGTAATCTCCAGGCGAAAAATACTCGGGAATCGGCGGAAGGCCGTTCGCAATCAGGCTGTCAAGAAAACCCTGCCGGCGCAGGTCCGAGGACCGGAAACCGGATTTGCCTTCAATAATAGCGAGCTTGCGGTGGCCTTCGGCAATCGCGTAATCAATTGCCATCTTGACGCCTTCACGGTCATCGGCGGTCACGTTCGGAATGCCGGGATCGTCCAGCTGGCGGTTCAGCACCACCATCGGAATGCCCGACTGCTTCACGTGATAAATAAAAGCGTTGTCCGTGTCGCTCTGGCTCATGATCAGAATGCCGTCATAGCGCCGCGGATGAATACCCTCGAAGCCGTTCAGGCTGTCGATTCCGCTGACCGTCAGGTTGTAATTCTCATCCAGCGCATGGTTGATCCCCTTGATGGCGTCCACCAGAAAGCTTGCGGATGTGCCCTGCTCGATACTGGAGAAAAACAAGCCGATGGTGTACGACTTCTTCATGACCAGACTCTTGGCGCTGTAATTCGGAATGTAATTCATGTCGGCGGCGATCCTGGCGATTCTCTCCCTGGTCTCCTTGTTGATGAGCGGATTGCCGTTCAGCGCCCTGGACACGGTCGTATGCGAGACGCCGGCGACGCGCGCAATGTCTTTTATCGTAATCATGAGACCTCTTCCCGGAAAATAAAATGTTAACGATTTCAGTTTAATAGCTCTTATTCGTACAGTCAAGAATTTTCAATTTATGCACACGTGAAAAATTATATTGGATACCTGACGGTGAAAGCGCTATAATAAACTTGGTTTTTTACCCGAAAGCGGGACAGGTCCGCGGGAGGAGCGCATGGATGCGGGTTGAAGCCGTTAAGCGCAGCCTGGATGGATGCCCCGAACGTAACCTGTGCGACTAAGGACGGCACCAGAGCCGGGAGAGGGGCAACAACTTGGAAGGAACGGAGAGGGTGGAGGGCAAGACATTTGACTTTGAACGCGTGTTTCACACCGGCGGTTCCGGCAAAGACCGGCCGCTGCGCACGCTGGCGCTGCTCTATAAGGGACTCCATGTCAATCTGCTGCTGTCCCTGCTGTTTTACGTGATGAAACATGCGCCGACCTGGGTTATTCCAATTGTTACGGCTGATATGATTAACCATTTGAGCCGGCCGAGAACGGAAAATTTGACCTGGCTGTGGATGGATATCGGGATCGCCGCCGTAGTGGTGCTGCAGAACATTCCGTCGGCTTTTGCACACGTTAGCTTTATGAGCCGTTCTTCACGGGAGGTGGAGGCGGGTCTGCGGGGCACGCTGATCCGTAAGCTGCAGCATTTGTCCATGTCTTACCACAGCGATCTCCGTGCGGGCAAGCTGCAGGCCAAGGTGCTGCGGGATGTGGAAGCGGTGGAGACGCTGTCCAAGCAGGTGATGTATTCTTTTATGCCCGCTGTGACCAACGTGCTGATTGCTATTACAATTACCGCGTTCAAAAGCGCGCAGGTCACGCTGTTCTTCGTGCTTGTTATCCCGTTTGGCGTGTTGATGATCGCTTTTTTCCGGCGCCGCATCCGCAGCCGCAACCGGGAGTTCCGGCAGGAAATTGAGCACATGTCCGGCCAGGTGGCCGAGACGCTTGAGATGATCCCGGTCACCCGGGCGCACGGCTTGGACGAAGCGGAGATCGAGAAGGTGGACTCGACCTTGTTCAAACTGAAGGGCAAGGGCTACCACCTTGACATTACCGAAGCGCTTTTCGGCGCCTCCAGCTGGGCGGTGTTTACGCTGTTTCAGGTGCTGTGTCTGGCGTTCACCTGCGTGATGGCTTTCAACGGCCGGATCGAGGTGGGCGATGTGGTGATGTATCAAGGCTTTTTTGCCACCATCATGGCCGCGATTAACAGCATGCTGAACGTGTACCCGCAGTTCGCCAGAGGTTTCGAATCGCTGCATTCGATTACAGAGGTGCTTGCTTCCACACAGGTGGAGGAATACCGCGGCACGATGAAGATGAAATCCTTGGCCGGCGGATACGAATTCCGGAATGTCCGGTTCAGCTACAAGGAGACGGACCGGCATGTGTTGAACCATTTTAATCTGACGGTCCGGCCGGGCGAATGCATCGCTTTTGTCGGGGAGTCGGGCGCGGGCAAATCGACGGTGCTGAATTTGGTGATCGGCTTCTACCGCCCGACAGGCGGGGAGATTCGGATCGACGGCATTCCGATGGATCAGCTGGACATGCGGACCTACCGTCAAAAGCTGGCGGTGGTTCCCCAGACGACGGTTTTGTTCTCGGGAACGGTGCGCAGCAACATCACGTTTGGCCTTCCGGACGTGCCGGAGGCGAAGCTGCGCGAGGTGATCCGGCTCGCGAATCTGGAGGACACGATTGCGCAGATGCCGCAGGGATTGGATACGCTGATCGGCGAGCACGGCGGGAAGCTGTCCGGCGGACAACGGCAGCGGATCGCTATTGCCCGGGCAATGGTGCGCGACCCCGAAATCATCCTGCTGGATGAAGCAACTTCGGCGCTCGACAATAAGTCGGAGGCTTCGGTGCAGCAGGCGATGCGCGAGCTGACGCGGGGACGCACGACGTTTATCGTGGCCCACCGTCTGTCGACGATCCGCGATGCGGACCGGATTGTGGTGATGGCGAACGGCCAGGTGGAAGAGGTCGGCACGTACGATGATTTGATGGAGCGCCGCGGAGCGTTTTACCGGCTGAAGCAGCTTCAGGGATGACAAAAAGCACTAGAGGATAAGCGATACAGACAAACCATAACGGCGCGAGTTGTGACGGGATGAACGGGCTAGGTCTACGCAGGCTGTGCCCGCTTTGCCGGTTACGGCTAAACATAGGAGGATGGAACATGGAAGACAAATTGGCGAGCTATATGGCGGAGTTAACGGGGAGTGCCCCGAAATCGGCGGGATTCCATCCCGGCCGGCCTTGGGCGGAATGGCGCGGGGAGCTGGCGGAGCGTTTTGCCGGCCGGCTGGGCCCGGTTCCCGAAACGAAAGCAGAGCTGAATCCGGTGGAGCTGGAGCGCACCGAATGCAAAGGCTATACCAGAGAGCGGGTAGAAATCACTACCTTTGAGGGGCTGCGGATGGCGGTCTACATGCTGATTCCGGATCAGCCCTTGGCCCGCCCGTGTCCGGCGGTGATTGCCCTGCACGGACATGGCTACGGAAGCCGGGATATTGTCGGCCTTACGCCGGAAGGGGAGGAACGGACAGGCGACCCGGGACTGCACCGCGATTTTGCGGTCTCGCTGGTACAGGCGGGATTTGTAGTTGCGGCACCCGAAATTCTCGGCTTCGGAGACCGCCGGCTGAAGGAGAATCTGGAGTCGGGACAGCCGGGCCAAAATTCCTGCTTCCGCCTGTCCGCGGCATTGCTGCTGGCGGGACACACGATGGCGGGCTACCGCGTATACGAAACGACGCGTGTGCTGGATTACCTGGAGACGCGTCCCGAGGTGCTGGCTGAGCGCATCGGCGTAATGGGCATCTCGGGCGGCGGGCTGGTTGCGGGCTTTGCGGCCGCGCTCGATCAGCGGATTAAGTGTGCGGTCGTCAGCGGTTATGCCAGCACGTTTGAGGCGAGTATTTTATCGCGCAGCCACTGCCTGGACAACTACATTCCGGGTATTTTGCTGGATGCGGAAATGCCGGATCTGCTGGGCCTGATTGCTCCGCGCGCCCTGTTCCTGGAATGCGGGGCGGTCGACCATCTGTTTCCCCGCCATGCTTCCGAAGAAGCGCTGGGGCGGCTGCAGGAAATCTACAAAGCAGCGGGTACTCCCGATGGAGTGGAAGCCGACTTTTTTGAAGGCGGACATGAGATTCATGGCGGCCCTGCGTATGCATGGCTGGCCAAGCAGCTTGATCCGCGATAACGGCTGGCGCTTGGGCAGTTGGACCTTGTGCGGGACGCTGGATTTTCGGGTGCGCCGGATGCGCCTGATGCGCCGGGTACGGTTCCTTCCGGTAGCTGAGTTCGAGTCCGGCACTTTTTGTAGGGTTTGGTTTTAAATGCGGCATTTTCCGCAACTCTGACAACCTCCCCGGGAACAACCGGGAAAATTTTGGCGGCGGCCTGCTTGACGAAAGGGAGAAGTTCCCCCTATAATTACAGCTAATTCACGCTCAACAGCATCGACAAAGACATGAGCCGGCAGATACGGACCGTCCAGAGAGAGGAATCACAGGCTGCAAGTTCCTCCGGTAACGGCTATCGGTTTACCCCTTTGTAGCTGCGGTTCCGAACCCCAGCCATTGTAATCGGGCACTGCTGTGACCCGGCCTTTGGCGGCAGTAGGAATCGACGGTTCATGGCCGTTATCCCATGCTGAAGAGGATTCCGCCTCAGCGTCTATAAGCCTTATGAGACGTATGCAGCGGGATTAAATTTGGGTGGAACCACGGGTATAACACTCGTCCCTTTGCGGGACGGGTGTTTTTTGATTGCATGCGTGAAGCCATCCGCTCCCGCTCCATTTCTGGAGGGAGGAAAAAAAGATGAGCATCAGCATCAAACTGCCGGACGGCTCGGTCCGGGAATTCGCGGAGGGCAGCAGCATTGGGGACGTCGCCGCCTCCATCAGCAGCGGTCTGCGCAAAAATGCCGCCGCCGGCAAACTGAACGGAATCGTGGTGGATCTTGCCGCTCCGCTGGAAGACGGGGCGCAGGTCGAAATTGTCACACTGGATTCCGAAGAAGGGCTTGGCGTAATGCGCCACAGCACCGCCCACCTGATGGCCCAGGCTGTGAAGCGCCTATTTGGCGCTAAGGAAGTGAAGCTGGGCGTCGGTCCGGTGATTGAAGACGGTTTTTATTACGACATGGATTTGGAGCATCCGCTCAACCCGGAAGATCTGCAGCGGATCGAAAAAGAAATGGAGCGTATCGTGTCGGAAAACCTGCCGATCGTGCGCAAGGAAGTCAGCCGGGAGGAAGCGCTGGCGATTTTTGGGGAGCTGGGCGACCCGTACAAGCTGGAGCTGATTGAGGCGCTGCCGGAAAGTGAAGCGATTACGATTTACGAGCAGGGCGAGTTTTTTGACCTGTGCCGGGGGCCGCATGTGCCGTCGACAGGTAAAATCAAGGTGTTCAAGCTGATGAGTGTCGCCGGCGCATATTGGCGCGGGGACAGCAAAAACAAGATGCTGCAGCGCATCTACGGCACCGCCTGGAACAAAAAAACGGAGCTTGAGGAATATCTGCATCTGTTGGAAGAAGCGAAAAAACGCGACCACCGCAAGCTGGGCAAGGAACTCGGTATGTTCACATTCAATAACCTGGTCGGACAAGGCCTGCCGATCTGGCTGCCGAAAGGCGCCAAGCTGCGCAGCATCCTCGAGCGTTATATCGTTGATCTGGAGGCGAGCCTCGGCTACGAGCATGTCTACACGCCGGTGCTGGGCAATGTGGAGTTATACCATACGTCGGGGCACTGGCAGCATTATGTGGACGATATGTTCCCGAAAATGACGATCGATACCGAGGAGTTTGTGCTGCGGCCGATGAACTGCCCGCATCACATGATGATTTATAAGAGTGCGATGCACAGCTACCGGGAGATGCCGATCCGGCTTGCCGAACTCGGCATCCAGCACCGGTATGAAATGTCGGGCGCGCTGACCGGTCTGCACCGGGTGCGGTCGATGACGCTGAACGACTCGCATATTTTTTGCCGGCCTGACCAGGTAAAAGACGAATTCAAGCGGGTACTGGAGCTGATCAAACGCGTCTATCGCGATTTTGGCATTCACGATTACCGTTTCAGGCTGTCCTACCGCGACCCGGCGGATACCGAGAAATACCACCCGGACGACGAGATGTGGGAACGGGCGCAGGGAGTGCTGCGCGAGATTATGGTGGAATCGGGGCTGCCGTTCTACGAAGCGGAAGGGGAAGCGGGATTTTACGGACCGAAGCTGGATGTGCAGATCCGGACAATGCTGGGCAAAGAGGAGACTTTGTCGACGGTCCAGCTGGACTATCTGCTGCCTGAGCGCTTCGAGCTCGAGTATGTGGGAGAAGACGGGCAAAAACACCGTCCGGTCGTCCTGCACCGCGGCATTCTCGGTACGATGGAACGGTTTGTGGCGTTCCTGCTCGAGAACTTCGCAGGTGCACTGCCGCTGTGGCTGTCGCCGCAGCAGGTGAAGGTGATCCCGGTTTCCTCGGCCTTTGACGATTACGCGAACGAAGTGGCCGACCGGCTCCGCCAGGCGGGCCTGCGCGTGGAAGCGGATCTGCGGGGCGAGAAGCTGGGTTACAAAATCCGCGAGGCCCAGCTGGAGAAGCTGCCGTACATGTTCATTGTCGGCGAAAACGAACGGAACGACCGGACCGTATCGGTCCGCAAGCGGGGCGAAGGCGACCTCGGCGTCCAGCCGCTGGACGAAGCGGCTGAGCAGCTTGCGGCGGCCGTGCGGGCGAAGTCGCTGGAGTAGCGTAAGGCCAATCAAACAAGAGAAAACACAAACAGGCACCGGGACGGCTGAGAGGCCGATTCCCGGTGCCATTTAAGATATCCGAAGGCTAGATTTCAGGGTTGCGTAAAAATACCGCTTCCCCCTTTTTCTTTTCCAGCTCGTGCTTCATCCGCTTGAGTTCATTTTCCAGTCTCCGGTACGTATTCTCCGCTTGTTCAATCTGCTCCTCATACTCCTTCCTGCGCAGCATGGGAATCAAGACGCAATCGTATACCGATTCGCCTTCACGCTCTCGAATCACAGCATTTAAAAGAACAGGAAGTGTTCCGCCGCTGCTCGTTTTCATCATTAAATACATCTCATTTACATGATGATTAAGCTGAATCAGCGGTAAGAAATAAATCCGAAAAAAAATCTGGCTGGACCGGTTTAGCAGGGATTCAATACTGATGCCGTTTATCCCTAGTTTTTCATATTCTAACAAGCGGCAAAGGGTCGCGTTGACTGTGCGTACAGTTAGATTTCGATCCATCGACAAATAACCGCAAGGGGCGTGATCCAACCGTTCGTCCATATTATAGGTGCATCTCGCTTCCCTGGACTGAATCAATGGAAGCAAGATATTCGCTGATGAGTTGAATCGTTTCATCAGGATGGCTTACATGCGGACAATGTCCGGTTGCGTCCATTAGCCGGAAAACGCTGTTTTGCATCTGCTGATGGACATAACCGCCAGCTTCCATCGGAGCGATCACATCATCGGAGCATTGCAGGATCAGCGAAGGTACGGTTACCTTGCCGAATTCCTTACGGTAATCGGAAAGGAAAGTTGCTTCCGCAAATTGCCGGGCCACCTTAGGATCGGTTGCGCAAAAACTCAGCTCCAGCTCCTTGGATAATTCCGGCCGGTCTGTATTCCCCATAATGACAGGAGCCAGATAACTCGCCCAACCCCGAAAATTCTGATCCATCATGTCCAGTAAGCCCATCAGATCTTCCCGTTCAAATCCGCCGATGTAATCAGGTAAATCGTTCAGGTAGCGGGCGGAAGGTCCAATCAGAACAAGCCGTTCAAAAAACTCCGGTCTTTGAATAGACGCCAGTGCACCGATTGTTGCACCGACGGAGTGGCCCACTAGAATGGTGTTTTTCAATTCGAGCGCTGAGCAAATGTCCAGGATATTTTGGGCATAACCGTTCAGATCACGATAAACATGAGGATCGTAGGCACCTATATCGGATTTTCCCGAGCCTACAAAGTCAAACAATACCACCTTGTACTTCTGTTCAAAAGCGGGTACGACAAAGCGCCACATGTTCTGATCACAGCCAAAGCCGTGGGCAAAAATAAGAGTTTTAGAACCATGGCCCGTTACTTTGACGTTGTTGCGGATGAGAATCTGTTCGCTGTCCATTGACGCTTCCTCCTGGATTCGCTGAATTCGGGTAGCATAGTAAACCATTATACCACTATTTCAAGATATTAAAATTTTATATAATAGACCTGATTCTCCGGTCCCCCTATTCTTTGTTTCGGGCAGTATAAAAAAACTAACGCCGGTAGGATTACCGCCGCCAGTTTGCCGCTTCATTCATTTGATTTGCTCCGGGCTGCCGGATAACGCTTGTTCCTGCTCATCCAGCACCATATCAATATGGGGAATGCCGTCTTCGTCATACACTTCCGAGACCGGCTCGAATCCGAAAGAACCGTAAAATCCGTGCAGATAAGCCTGCGCCTGGATCTTCACACGGGTATGTCCGTCTTCACGCAGATGCTTGAGGCTCCGCGCCATCAGCTCCCGTGCGAGCCCGCGGCCGCGGGCCGAGGCGTCCACAATCACCCGCCCGATTGAAGCTTCCGGATACGAAACGCCAGGAGGGACAAGCCTGGAGTAGGCAAGCAGCCGGCCCTCCTCTTCCAGGAACAAATGGCGGCAGTAGATATCTTTGCCGTCCACCTCCTGATATGGGCATTCCTGTTCAACGACAAACACCGCTGTCCTGGCCTGCAGGATCGTATACAGCTCGTTTAAGGTCAATTCTTCAAAAGTCTTCAGCTTCCAGTCCAACCGTGTTCCCCTCCCAGTTCAGTCATCCAACGGCACCGGGCCGTCAATGAACACAAGTATAAACGGGAAAAGTAAGAATGGCCAGGCCCCGCTTGGCGGCGGCTGTTCAGACTTCAGCTATAAGCTATATTGGGAACAGTATGGTTTTGAACCCGGCAGCGGACATGCAGTGTTTTGAGACCGCCCGTGAATATAAGTGTAGACACATGATCTACTCCGCATCTTCCGGTACAATGACACGAATATGGCTCGGCATCAGGTGGAGCTTGATCGGCAGAGGCGGCCCTTCTTCTCCGTCGACATTGGTCCGGACCGGCTCGAGGGAGCTGACTTCTACATTTTTGGCCGTAAAATAAAGTACATCCTTGTGGCTGCGGAGATTCCCCAGCAGCAAGGAAACACTGACCGTCAGCGTATTCAGGATGCCGAGGTCTTTAACAATGAAGCAGTGCAGCAGCCCGTCGTCGACGGCCGCATCCGGCGCCAGCCGCTCAAATCCGCCAACCGAATTGGTCAGCGCCGCGATAAACAAGGCGGCTTGGCCTTCCCACACCAGGTCGTCATAACGTACGGTAAACGTATGGGCCGGACGGGAAGCCAGTTCCTTGAGGCCTTCCTTCAGATAGGCGAAAACGCCCAAACGCGACTTGTCTTCGGTCGTTACGGCCGAAAGCGATTCGGCAAGCGATCCCGCGGCAACAACATTTACGAACAGCTGATCATTCAGCTGGCCCATGTCGGCCCGCTTTGTCCGGGTGGAAGCCAGCGCGGCAATTGCGTCTTCCGGAACCAAGGGGAGCCCAAGCGCCCGCGCAAAATCATTAACGGTGCCCATTGGCACCACGCCAAGCGTCGGGCGGTGCGGCTGGCCGAGCAATCCGTTGATCGTTTCATGCAGCGTGCCATCCCCACCCATCGAGACGACAAGATCGAAATTCTGGTCGCAGGCGGCGATGCAGTAGCGCGTGGCATCCAGCTCTTTGGCTGTTTTCATTACGGTCACTTCATAGCCTTCCAACTTCAGCAAATCCTCCACCGGCGTTACATAGTCAAGCGCCAGCTCCTTGCCCGAGGAGGGATTCATAATCACCATGGCCTGCTTCATCACGGCACGTTCCTTTCTTATGTAGAGAGTCCTCTCTCTCTTTTACCCGAAAAAAAGACAATTGCGTGACGTGCAGCCAGATCGGTTTGCACGGGCGTTAATCGGGGGTGGTGAATTGGCATGCCGGAATCCGAAAAAATGGCGGTTATAGCGAAGTTCTGTCACCTGCTGCTCAGGACAATCGCCAGCAGAGGACAACCGCCAGAACAAGACAATCACCAGCACAAGACAATCGCCAGCACAAGACAATCACCAGCACAAGACAATCACCAGCACAAGACAACCGCCGGCGCAAACAGCCCGCCAGCATGGAATCATCCGTCTGACGGGCTGTCGAGTTGTTAGCGTCCTGCATCCGGCAGGATGGGAGCCGCGGCGCTCCGCTGCGGACGATGATGCAGCAGGTAATAGACAAGCAGCGAACAGGCAACGATCAAACCTCCGGTAAAATACATGACATGGTAATCGGTCCACCCGGCGATCAGACCAAGCAGATAGGAGCCAAGTCCGTACCCGAGATCAAAAAAGACAAAATAGGTGGCGGTGGCCATCCCGCTCCGGTGAGCGGGTGCGGATTTGACGGCAAGCGTCTGGAAGCTGGGAATGACGGCACCATAGCCAAGTCCGATGACCCCGGCCGCCAGGAGAAAGGCAGCCGCGCCGTATGCCTGGCTAAGCCAAATCATGCCAGCGACGAAACAAAAAATACCCGGATAAACCAGCACATGTGCGCCTTTGCGGTCAAACAGCCGGCCCGTAAACGGACGGGACAGCAGTACCATAGCGGCGAACACGATAAAAAAATAACCGGCAACCCGTTCCAGTCCCAGCGATCCCGCATATACGGAAATGAATGTGGAGATGCCTCCGTAAGAGAATGCCAGGAAAAAAGCGGACAAAGCAACGGGCATCGCCTTCGGCTCAATCAACCGCCGCAGGCTCCAGCCTTTATCCTCCGTGCCGCTGAGCTGCGTTTTCGGCCGCGGCGGGTAGTGGGTTACCGCACCGCACAGCAGCGCCAAAAGAGCGAAGCCGGCAACGGTGAAAAACAGCGCCGTGTAACCTGCATCCGCGGCGATCGTCAGACCGACGAACGGACCGATTACCATCGCCAGGCTCATAAAGAGACTAAAGTAGCCAATGCCTTCGCCTTTACGCGCTGCGGGAATCACGTCCAGAACGAGTGTGGAAGTGGCGGTAGCCGCCACGCCAAAAGCGATGCCATGCACAAAACGGAGCATAAGCAGCACGCCATAACTCGGGATCAGGAGATAACCGGCCGTACAAAGGACAAATAAAAGGAGCGACCCGAGAACCAGCGGCTTGCGGTCGACTTCGTCCAGCCATTTTCCCGCCAGCGGGCGGAAGATAACGGCGGCAATAACGAAGACAGTCGTCACCAATCCGATCCCGTCTTTATTTCCCTGCAGTTCCTCCAGCACAAACCCGGGAAGCGTCACCGCCAGAATGTAAAAGGTAATGAAAATAAAAAAGCTGGATAAGCTGATGGCAATAAAATTCCGCCCCCAAAGCTTCTCGCCGGGCGCGGATTTGCTGTGTAACGTTTGATTCAAATTCATCGCTTCTTTCTGCGGGAAAGTTGTGTGCGGACACCCCGAGAAGAGAAAACGGTGCTGCGTGTTTCCTGCAACATTGTAATCCTGCAGCTGCTTCATCCTGCAGATGCATAATGCTGCAACTACAAAATGCTGCAACTACAAAATGCTGCAACTACATAAAGCTGCAACTACAAAATACTGCAACTACATAATGCTGCAACAGCGTATTCCTGACAAAACCGGCAGCAGCATGCAAGGGACCGTTCCTGACTTCATCTTCATGCGTCCGCCATTCAATTAGTTGTTATGACAAGTATATAGGATACCGGCCCAATCTGTCAACTTCCCGGGGCGGTTGTAAAGTGCCTAACCTCATCGGGTTGTCCTAGAAGTGATTTACGTTAGGAAGACAGCTTCCAAGTTACACGAATTGCTAATAAACTCAACTTTCGCAGCTGGAAAATGGCATAGACCCTAATGGCATAGACCCTTGAGTGAGTAAGAAAAATCTCTGGCTGACCTAATAATACGAAACACCTCACTTGTTACGGATCGTGGTAATGCGACCAACCATATCAACAAGAAGGTGCGAACTCCACGTTATAACAACATTCCCTGCCTGAACACCGTCTCGCTTTTCCAAACTTTGGGGGCATTTTGAAGCAGATTTGCA